>JANPFZ010000020.1:0-4169 GCA_031423655.1 Polaromonas sp. | reverse complement strand
CCGAGCAATGTCCACCCCAGTGAGTGAAACGGTTGCCACCAAGCGGGGAGTTGCTCGACACTGCTCCATACCATGAAGTCGGGCAGATCCGGCGCTGATGCTTCCAGCTTCAGGAACATGGCCATCATGTAGCCACCCAGGCCGAAGAACATGCCCTGACCCAGGCTGAGCACACCGCCATACCCCCAGGTCAGGACGATGCCGACCGCCACGAAACCGAAGGCAAGATACTTGCCGATCAGGTTCAAACGAAACGGGTCGAGCGAAGCGGGCAGCACGACTGCCAGCAGCATTGTGACCAGCAGCACCGCTAGAACATCGGAACGACGTTGCATATTTGGCATGGTGTCAGTTCCTTGAACGCACAGCAAAAAGACCATTGGGCCGGAAATAAAGTACCACGATTACCAGCAGCAGGATGGTGGCTTTGGCCATGGAGCCACTCAGGAGGAATTCCATCCAGGTTTGCGACTGGGCTATGGCAAAGGCCGACAGGGCAGTACCAAAAAGACTTTGCACGCCGCCAAAAACAACCACGATGAATGAGTCGACGATGTACAGCTGACCAGTTCCGGGGTTGGTTGATCCGATCATGGTGAACACGCAACCGGCAATGCCGGCCAAGCCTGAACCCAGTGCAAACGTCATGGCGTCGACGCGGTTGGTATCGATCCCGACAGCGCCGGCGATTGCACGGTTTTGTGTGACGGCCCGCACCTTCAAACCCCAGCGTGTCCGGTACAGTAACAGGTAGACCGCGATAGCGACCACCGCAGTCAGCGCCACGATGAAAAGGCGCGTCAGCGGCAACTGGATGCCAATAACCGGCTCCCACGCACCGGCCAACCAGGTCGGCAGCGGAACGCTGACTTCCTGGGCGCCGAAGATGTTGCGGTAAGCCTGTTGCAGCATCAGGCTCAGTCCCCATGTGGCAAGCAGCGTGTCCAGGGGCCGGTTGTAGAAAAACCGTATAAAGCCTCGCTCTAGCAAATAACCCAAGGCAAAGGTCACTGCAAATGCAAAGGGGATCGCCGCGAAAAGATAGACGTCCATCCAGCCAGGTGCGAAGCGTTCAAAGAATTTGGCGGCAACGTAGGTCATGTAGGCGCCCAGCGCCATCAATTCGCCATGCGCCATGTTGATGACGCCCATCAGGCCAAACACGATTGCCAGGCCGAGCGCCATGAGCAACAAGATGGTGAACAGGCTGACCCCGTTGAACACCTGCATCACTGCAATATCAAAACCCATGGCACTGCTGCTTTCGTGAAGAAACCTGAAACTCTGGACTCGCATGGAGCCCGGCACAAAGGGTACCGGCATTAGCGGCCGGCAACATCCCTCTTACAGCTTGGGGAACGGGTTCGGTTCGATCATTGGGGATTCCCAGACGATGTCGAACTGACCATCGGGGCGCGCACGGCCGATGCGCACTTTCTTCGCGACGTGGTGGTTGCCCGCGACGCGGACGAGACCTTCAGGTGCTTGGAGCTCGATGCCTGGAGCGCTTGCAACGACTTTTTCGATATCAAAGGACTTGGCCTTCTCTACCATCATCTTCCACAGGTAGACGCTGTTATAGGCGCACTCCATCGGATCGCCGATGACGCGCTCCTGCCCGTACTTGACCTTAAACGCCTTGACGAATTTCTCGTTAGCCGGTGACTTGATGCTCTGGAAATAGCCCATGCAGGCGTAATACCCGGCGGCATTGTCCTTGCCGATGCCTTCGATTTCGTTTTCCGAGACCACGGTCGACAGCAAGACCTGCTTCGTGCCGTCTAGGCCCGCCGCTCGCAGTTGCTTGTAAAACGCCACGTTGGAGCCACCCACCACCGTGCTGTAGATCACGTCAGGCTTGGCAGCCTTGATCTTATTGATGATCGAAGAAAATTCGGTGTGGCCCAGCGGGGCATATTCCTCGCCCACTACCTTGCCGCCAGCTTTGGCAATAGTGGGTTTGGCGATTTTGTTGCAGGTGCGCGGATAGATGTAGTCGGAGCCCACCAAGAAGAAGGACTTGCCTTTTTCCTTGGCCAGCCAATCGATGGCCGAAATTACCGACTGAGTGGCTTCCTGCGAGGTATAGAACACACGCTTGTCTTCTTCCTGGCCTTCGTAGTAGGTCGGGTAGAACAGCAATCCCTTGGCCTGGTTCAGCACCGGCAGCACCGCTTTGCGTGATGCCGAGGTGTAGCAACCAATGATGGCGGCGACTTTGTCACGCTCGATCAGCTTGCGTGCTTTCTCGGCGAACACCGAGTTTTCGCTCGCACCGTCTTCAACGACAACCTCAATTTTTTTGCCCATCACGCCTCCTGCGGCGTTGATCTCTTCGATTGCCATTTTTTCAGCGTCGACGAGCGAGGCCTCGGCAATAGCGATCGTGCCCGAGAGCGAATGCAGCAAACCAAGTTTCACCGTGTCTTGCGCGAAGGCACTGGTGACGGATCCGGGCGTGATGCCAATGGCGAGGAGCGAACTGGCTGTCTTGACGATCTGGCGGCGATTGAATTGTTTCATTGTTGTCTCGATACGGTGGCGGTTGAAAGTTTTTCCGCAGGATTGCTTTGTGCTTTGTAAAAACGACAAGTCAACCTTTGGACCTCCGACAAGTCAGCGTCAACCGTGACAACTTTTCTTTGAGCCAACTTCTCCACCGAACAGGTGTGCGGTTGGAACAGGCTTGCGTCGAAGAAAAAAACAAAAAAGCCCGAACCGGAGCTGGTCCGGTTCGGGCTTTTTTGCCCAACAATCAGACTGGCAGCATTGGCAGTCTGATGTAGATTGATGAGTGACGTTTTCGTGTCTGCTCCGATTATGAAATATCAAACTTTTTTAGATATTAGTATTTTCACCAATGCAATTTTTTGGCAGCCGGTGTTGATTCCATGCAAAGCCCGAATTGCCAAAAACGTCAAGGCCCGCTTGCTTGGTTCTATCGCATTTAAAGCACGGACAAAGCTGGCCGGACCAACACGCGAGAGGTGAAACGCTATGCCGAAACTTAAAACCGGAACCATCTTGCCTACTCCTGCTGAGGATGCCGCCATCACTGCCGCTGCCATGTCTGACCCTGACGCCGTGCCATTCACGGATTTCCATTGGGAGCAAGTCAAATCACTGGTTCGCCGTGGCCGCCCGTTGGGCAGTGCCAGCAAGACCCAAGTAACCCTGCGCCTTGACGTCGAAGTGATGGAGAAATTCAGAGCAACGGGCGAGGGCTGGCAAACCCGCATTAATGACGCCTTGAAAAGCTGGGTGCGGACGCACGTATGAATAACGCGAAGGCTTGGCGCGATTCCCAAGGTAAAAAAATACGAGTGCGAGAGTTAACCACAACTATGTTGGCCGGATTGTGGCCTGCGCCGGGTGGGTCCGGGAGGTGGGGCAACTGTTTGTGCTTCAAACTTAAATCGAAGATTTGAGCCGGACCGGTTGCCAGACCTCAACAACTTAATCCAGTTGTTGGCACCCAAGTTTTAGGGACACGTTTTTATGTGGGGTCCCGCACAGACGCCACTCGATGCTGCTGTTAAATTTCAACTGGGCTCCTGCCCCGCGTTTATCCCCCGAACGCGAATTGAACCTAGCCTCAACCGCTAAGTTCGTTTTTTTGGCCGGGTGCGACTATTGAGATGGACGGCTGCCTCCGACCAGGAAGCCCGATGAACTGCCTTTTTGGAGCAATGAACAGGAAAAAAAAGCCTACCGATTGAGGAGGCTTATTCCATTTGGAAAAATGCATGTCATCAGCGATTTCAGATTAGTGCTTATCTACCTGATCGACCGCGTGAAATGGTGCCGGAGAGATGAATCGAACACCCGACCTTCTCATTACGAATGAGCTGCTCTACCGACTGAGCTACACCGGCTAAGCTTTCGATTATATCGCGGGCGGACGGCCGACAGACTGCCTCATCAGTCCGATTTGATTTTGAATGCCGGCAGCTTCTTGGTCACTGGCAGGTTCTTCAGCGTTGCATACACCGGCAAGCCGTTTTTGTATTTCGGGTAGTCCTCGCCCAGAATCAGGGGCGTGAGGTAGCGCTTGCAGGGCTCGGTGATGCCGAAGCCGTCTTTGGTGATGAAGTTGCGCGGCATGAACTTTTCGACGTTGGCTACCTTTGCCAGCGGCGCCATGCCGATCTTGTATTTGTACGGCGAAT
>JANPFZ010000019.1:0-14302 GCA_031423655.1 Polaromonas sp. | reverse complement strand
GCCGCCTCGTCGCCAAACTTCGGTGCGCCTGCAGCACCTGCAGCATGGCAAGCCACGCACTGCGCCTTGTAGACTTCCTCGCCAGATTTCAGCGGGCGATTGGCGTCACGGATTTCGACCACGCCGACCTTCTGAATCCGCTTTGCAAGTGCCTGGCCACTGTCGACAGCGCCGGCAGCCGGCACGTTTTGCGACGTGACGTAATACACCAGGCCAATGATGGCAAAAATCGGCACCACAAACGAGAAAAAAACCGCCGCCAGCAATTGCTGGGGGGTTTTGATCGGGCCCGTGTGGGCTATTTCGTGGTCCTCTTCGTGCGGGGTATTGTGATCAGTTGCGCTCATGGCGTCCTCAAAAAAACTAAAAACTCGGGTCGAAAAACAGTGCTTTTCTCTCAGGCCTTGGGGCCTTGCGGCCTATTCAGGGCCGGTCCAATGCGGGTTGTTCGCTGGTTGAATGGGTGGGCCGCAAGGGCTCCCATTAGCACGCGGCGATTATAGCGGCGGCAGCCCTGAATCGCTGGACAGGGTGGGCTGGCAACAGGACACCGGGAATGCAGGCTGCCGGTCATTCGGACTTCAGCGCAGCGCCTTCGTCGGCTACCCTTATGCACCTACATCGGACTGCGATTTCGCTGGGACGGTGCGCTTTCAGATCACCGGGAGAAGAAGTTTGGCAAATATTGTGTTGCGGCGCAGCGGGCCGGTCGGTCACGTCGTTTTTTCAAATCCCGACAAATTCAATGCGATGACCGCGCAGATGTGGCACGACCTGCCGGCGCACATCGCCGAGCTTGATGCCGACCCGGCGATTCGTGCCATCGTCTTGAGCGGCGACGGTGACAAGGCCTTTGTGTCCGGTGCCGACATTTCGCAGTTTGGCGCCGAGCGCAGCGATGCGCTGGCGCAGGAGCGCTACGGCCAATCGGTCAACGCGGCCTATCTGGCGCCTTCGCTGGCCGGCAAGCCGGTGATCGCGCAAATCCGCGGCATTTGCATGGGCGGCGGGCTGGGGTTGGCGGCGGGCTGTGATATTCGCATTTGTGCCGACGACGCCCGCTTTCGCATGCCGGCCGGGCGACTGGGACTGGGTTACGAGCAGGCTGGCGTGCGGCGCTTCGTGTCGCTGATCGGCGTGCAGAACACCCACGACATTTTCTTTTCGGCGCGCGTCTTTGATGCGCAGGAAGCCCTGCGCATGGGCTTCGTCAGCAGCGTGGTACCGGCCGCGCGGCTTGAGGGCGCGGTGCGCGAACTGACCGACGCCATTGCCGGCAACGCGCCGCTGACGCTGAAGGCCGTCAAGCTGACCGTCAACGGGTTTTTGCAGCACCCAGAGCAGCGCAGATCGCCCGATGCCCAGTCGGTGATTGATGCCGCCAATGCCAGCGAGGACTACGCCGAGGGAGTGCGCGCGTTTGCCGAAAAACGCCCGCCGCGCTTTGTCGGCAAATAGGCTCTTCCAATCAGGCAGTTGGATGGGCAGGCGCAGTCCGCTTTCTGCCCGCTGTGCAGGACCCGTTCCTGCGCGTGCTGGCTAGTGTGTCGTAGCTCAGGCGGTTTTGCCAGACCAGGTTTTGTAGCGCTCAAGGGCTTGGATGTCGGGCACGGCCCCGAGACCAGGCGTCTGCGGCACGGGCACGCGGCCGTTGTCTACCGGAAGCAATGAACCGACAACGGCCTCGCGGCCCACGTTGGGATGGCAGTCGAACTCCAGCAGCCCTTCACCACCCGCGGCAGCGAGCACATGCAGCGAGGCCAGCAACGACACGCCGCCACCAAAGTAGTGCGGGCAATAGCGCTTGCCCGCTGCCACCGCGCCGTGCGCCACCGCCCAGTTGCCCGTGATGCCGCCCCACTTGGTGATGTCGGGCTGAATGACCTGAAGCACCGGCGAGGCCAGCGCGCGGGTGAATTGCTCGCCATGGAAGTTCTCGCCACCGGCCAGCGGCGTTCTGGAGGCAGCGGCCAGCGCCAGCCAGTCGGCTTCAGGGGCGTCAACCCGAATCGGCTCTTCGAACCAGCTCAGCTTCAGGTCTTCGATGGCGTCGCAAAAGGCGCGTGCCGATGAAAGCGTATGCGACTGGTTGGCGTCACAGGTGATGACTGCCTCAGGGCCGAGCGCATTGCGCATTTCGCGCAGGTTTCGCACATCGAGGTCATGGCCGAAGCCGGTCTTGAGCTTGAAGGCGCGGTGGCCTTCGGCCTGCCGTGCCATGGCGAAGTGCTCGGGCTCGTCGGGGTTGATGCCGGTGGCGTAGACCGGTACGGTTTCCACCCGCTGGTCTCGCAGCAACCGGTACAGCGGCTTGCCGGCCTTGCGTGACAGCAGGTCCCACACCGCGATATCGATGCCGGCCACGGCCTGGGCGATCGGACCGACATCCAGCGTCTGCAGCACCAGTATTTCAAGCTCCCTGGAGAAAGTGTGGAACAGCTCGGCCGGCGATGCGAAGCGGCGGCCAATCAGGCGCTCTCCAAGGTCTACAACAAGGCGGGCGCGATGCTCGGCGCCGACGGCCGGCCAGTTGCACCAGGCCTCGCCCCAGCCTTCCGCGCCATCGGTGTCGACCACGTGGACCAGCACGAAGGGGCGGTCCCGAAAGGTGCCAAAGGCGACCTTGATCGGCGTTTGAACCGGGACGCGAAAGCAAAATGTCTCGATGGAGGCCAAAGCGATGGGTTGGGTGTTCATGTTTCTGCTGCCGTGGTTGCCTTGATTCCATTTAGCGAGAAGCGCGGCTCGGGCAGGCCGCACACGCCAACCTTGATGGCCAGCAGCGCCCCGGCCAGCGGCTCGGCCTGCATTTCGGCCTCGCTCATGCCTTGGCTGGCGGTGGTGATGTAGAGCAGGTCGAGGTCGGGTCCGCCGAAGGCGCAGCAAGTCGGCCGATTCACGGGCAGCGGAAGAACGCGGTCGATGCGGCCGTCAGGGGCGTAGCGCACCAGTTGGCCGCCATTGAACTGCGCGTTCCACAGGAAACCCTCGGCGTCCACCGCCGAGCCATCGGCGAAAGCCGGCGCTTTGCTGGTGGCAAAGACGCGTTCGGCGCCCATCGTGCCGGTGGTCAGGTCGTAGTCCTGGGCAAAGATGGCGTAACGCAGCGAATCAGCAAAGTACATGGTTCGACCGATGCTTGTCGGTCAGCGCGATCGAGCCAGCGAGGCCGGGCAGAGGCCAGCTATCGATGCGCCCGGTGGCCGGACACAGCCTGCGAAGCGCAGGCCGGCGAATGTCGAGCCAGTACAGTCACTGCGCCTGGTCGTCCCACAGCGGAGACTCGCCCAGGATGTCGGTCTGCGTGCCGATTCGTTCGGGTTGTGCAGAAGAATCGCGCACCGGGGCGCTGGCGCTAAATGGCATGCGAACGTGGCATGCGAACGGGCATGCGGTCGATCTTAGGGTTGTCCCCCAGAAGACGGAATCAACTTTGCGGCAATTGAGGGTTCGCAACAAGCGAAGGCGCACAGAGCCGTAAAGGGCCTTCGCTTGTTGCGAAGGGGGCATTGCTTAAGTTCCAATTCCAGGCCGCCGAGGCCAGCCGTAATATCCGTCGCACAACGCGATGATCGACACCGTTCCCATTTCATTCTGCCGCCATCCCATCACAGGAGACACCAACATGCTGCTTCGACTCACCACCCTTGCCGGCGCTGTGCTCAGCGCGCTCGCGCTGGCTGCGCCCGCCGTTCACGCGCAGGAGCGCACGGTCAAGATCTACGGCATCGGCGCCAAGAGTGGCGTAGTGCGCATCTTCGGGCTCAACAGCGAGGCGGCGATGAAGGCAGCGGCCGACCAGATCAACAAGGCCGGCGGCGTCACCATGGGCGATGGCGTCAAGGCCCGCATGGTCATCGAGTATCTCGATGACCGGTGTAGCGCCGAGGAAGGCATCAACGCGCTGCGCCGCATCGTGTCGCAGCCGGACGCAATCGTCGTCAATGGCCCGACCTGCAGCAACGTGGCCGAGCCGCTGTTTGGCATCCTGCAAAAGAAGGCGGGCGACGCCAGCGACTCGGGGCTGCAGTTCCCGGTCTACACCGACGTTGCGGCCAAGGGCGGCCTGGCCTCCATCTCCGAATGGTCCTTCCGCAACGTACCCAGCGAAGCCGCGATGTACAAGTCGATGTTCGACTGGGTTGCCTCCACGCGCAAGGATCTGAAAACCGTGTGGGGCGGCGTCGAGAAGGATTTTGCGCACAGCAACGCCACCTACAACATCATGAAGGACAACGCCACCAAGGCCGGCCTGGAGGTCACGGGCCAGAGCGAGTGGCTGCTGGCCGACACCAGTTTCGCCACCCAGGTGCGTGAGATGAAGCGTGCCAATGCGGATGTGGTGGCCATCTCGGCGCACCCCTTCACCACCTGCGGCGTGCTGAAGGAAATGCAGCGCCAGGGCGTCAAGCCGAAGATGCTGATTGGCCTGACAAGTTCGTCCAGCATGGAGACGCTGCAGGGCTGCGCGCAACAGGCCGAAGGTATCTTCATCCCTACCAGCTTCGCCCCCGTGACCCCAGAGGCCAAGGCTGCAGCCCAGGCCGTTCAGGCGCTTAACGCCAACATGGATCTGCACAATGCCGCCGCGTGGGAGAACATGTTCGTGCTGAAGGAAGTGATCGAGCGCCAGAAGGTCATGGGCAAGCCGGACACGCTTGCCGCTGACAGGATCAAGATGCGCGAGGGCCTGGCGGGCCTGAAGCAGACGGCCGGTCTGCTGGGGCCGGTGAACCGCGGCGCCGACCGCGAGGCCATCAAGCCGTTTCTGTTCGTGCAGGCCAAGGGCGGTGAATGGACCGTCGCGCACAAGCCCTGAGCGCGACGCTGCGCGCAGCCTCGGAATGGGGCCGTCTCTCGTGGGCGGCCATTTTTGCCGGAACGGGACCGCCTCCCTTGGGCGGTAATTCTTGATTACCAGGTTCTTTTTCAATGACCTACAACAACCTGCTCGACTTGAGCCAGTCGGTGATAGACGGTGTGCTGTTCGGAACCATCTACGCACTGATCGGCATCGGTTTCACCCTCATCTTCGGGGTGATGAACAAGATCAACCTGTCGTACGCGGCTGCGTCGGTTGGGGCGGCCTACCTCAGCCTGCTGATCGTGCAGTCGGCGCCACCGGCGCTGGTGTACGTCGCGGCGGCGCTGGTTGGCGGTGTGCTGGGCGCCCTGATTTACCTGGTCTGCTTTCACTTCCTTCCGCTGAACAAGCCGCTGGCCACCCTTATGTCAACGGTAGGAATGCTGCTGCTGATCGAAGAGGCCATCGTGCATGCCACTGCCGGCATGCCGCAGAACTATCCGGCCATGTTTGTCGGCGCCAATATTGACATCGGGCCACTATCGCTGCGCAGCGACCTGCTGTTCGTCTTCGCGCTGGGCTGCGCCGTGATGGTCGGGTTGACGCTGCTGCTCAAGCGCACCCGGCTGGGCCTGGCGACCCGCGCTGTCTCGCAGCAGTCGGTCGCTGCCAGGTTGTGCGGCATGAGCATCACCAAAACCAATATGAGCACCTTCGTGATCGCCGGATTTCTTGGCGGCACGGCCGGCGCAATGACCGGCGCCGCCATTGGCGTGCTGTCGCCGCTGTTGACGCTGCCGCTCACCGTCAAGGGGCTGGTCGTCACAGTGATCGGCGGCCTCGGGAGCATCCCGGGCGCGATCGTTGCCGGCCTGCTGGTGGGTGGCGTGGAGAACCTGTTCCAGTACATGCGCGGTGTCAGCGAGCGTGACATCTACGTGATGCTGCTGCTGTTTGCGTTCCTGGTGTTTCGTCCGGGCGGCCTGTTCACTCCGGCGGCCGGCCGCGACTGAGGGAGGCAACAACATGGATTTTTATCTTGGTCTCGCACAGGTTATCGGCGTCCACACGCTGCTGGGCTTGTCCGCCTGGTGCGTGCTTCACACCGGCCAGGTCAGTCTGGCGCAGGGCGGCTTCTTTGCCATCGGTGCCTATGCCTCCGGCATGCTGACCACCATGGCCGGCTGGCCGCTGGGCGTGGCACTGCCAGCGGCGGCGGTCATCTCGGCCGCGGTTGCGGTGGCTGTCGGGTTTCCGGCGCTGCGGGTCAAGGGCCTGATGCTGGTGGTCGCCACCATGGCCTTTGCCGAAATCGTGCGGCTCGTGTTCTTCAATCTGAAGTGGCGCGTCGATACGCCCGCTGGGCTGGTGGGGCCCGACGGCAGCCTCGGCTTCGGCGGCATCCGTTATTTTCCCAGCAATGGCTGGTCGTCAGTGGAGATTCTGGCCCTGGTCTGGGGCCTGGTGGCGCTGGTCATGCTGGCCCTGGCCTGGCTAGACCGCAGCCGCATCGGCACGCTGTGGCGCGCCGTCGGAGAAGATGAAGTCGCCGCGCAGAGCGTGGGCATCAACCTCACCGCAGCCAAGGTGTCGGCTTTCGGCATCGGCGGCGCCATTGCCGGGCTGTCCGGCAGCATCTTCTCCCATTACGCCACCCACATCGAGCACAGCAATTTCACCATTCTGCTGGCCACCTTCGCCATCGCCTACCCCATTCTGGGCGGACTCTCCAGCCTGTGGGGCACCGTGCTGGCCGTGATTTTCATTCAGGGATTCCTGATCGAGGGTCTGCGCTTCCTGGGCGACTGGCGCAGCCTGCTGTTCGGCGCGCTCATCCTGCTGGTGATGCTGCTGCGCCCCAACGGCATCATCAGCTCGCCCATCGGCCGCTGGTTTGGCCGGTTTGGTGGGCCATCCGCGCCGACGCCCAAGGAGAAGGCTCATGCTTGAGCTGAGACAACTCAGCCGCAGCTTCGGCGGCGTCAAGGCGCTCGACCAGCTGGACCTCAATGTGCGAAAGGGCGAGATCCTTGGGCTGATCGGCCCCAATGGTTCGGGCAAAAGCACCACCGTGAATCTGATTGCCGGCTTGTACAAGCCCAGCAGTGGCAGTCTGGCGTTCAACGGCGTCGATCTGGCGCAGCGCGGCACGCACGAGCGGGCCGCCCTGGGCATTGCGCGCACTTTCCAAAATATCCGCCTGTTCGCCAACCTGAGCGTGTGGCAGAACGTCTGGGCTGCCCGCGTAGTGCGCGACGCCGGGTGGACCGGGCTGCGCAAGCGCTGGCTGTCGTCTGGCCGCGCAGCTCGCGACGAGGTGCAGGAACTGCTCGCGTTCAGCGGACTGGCCGGCAAGGCGGACGTGCTGGCCGGCAATCTCGCTTTTGGCGAACAGCGGCGCCTGGAACTCGCGCGGGCGGCCGCTTCCGGCGCCGAGCTGCTGCTGCTCGACGAGCCAGCGGCGGGCATGAACGCCGAGGAGATCGACGAGCTCGACGATCGCATCCGCTCGCTGCGCGACCAGGGCCGCACCATCCTGCTGATCGAGCACCATATGGAGCTTGTGATGGCCGTGTGCGACCGGATCGCGGTGCTCAACTTTGGCCGCAAGATCGCCGAAGGCACGCCCGCGCAGGTACAAAACGATGCAGCGGTGCGTGCGGCCTACCTCGGTTCCGAGGACACCGCGACCGCATGACCAGGAACTTCCATGCTCACCATTGACGGATTGGCTACGGCCTACGGAAAGATCGATGCGCTGAAGGGCGTCTCGCTGCAGGCCAACGCCGGCCAGGTTACCTGCCTGCTCGGCCCTAACGGCGCTGGCAAATCCACCCTGATGTTGACGATCGCCGGCATCCTCAAGCCGAAGGCGGGGTCAATCCGCTTCGAGGACGAAGAGCTGGTGGGCAAGTCGTGCGCCGAGATTGTCGCTCGCGGGCTGGCCCTGGTGCCGGAGAACCGCCTGGTATTCCCGGCGCTTACGGTGCGCGAGAACCTGATGGCCGGCGCCTATCGCCGCCGCGACCGCAGCGCCATCCGCGACGACATTGACAAGATGTTCGTGCGTTTTCCGCGCCTGAAGGAGCGGGTCGAGCAGTTGGCCGGCACGCTTTCTGGTGGCGAGCAGCAGATGCTGGCCGTGGCGCGGGCACTGATGTCGCGTCCCCGGCTGCTGCTGATGGACGAGCCTTCGGTTGGCCTGGCGCCGCTGGTGGTGGCCGAAATCTTCCAGATCATCCGGCAACTGCACAGCGAGGGCGTGAGCATCTTCCTGGTGGAGCAGAACGCGCACATGGCGCTGAAGGTCGCCCATCATTTTTACCTGATGGAGCAGGGGCGCGTGACCTTTTCAGGGAATCCCGGCGAGATGAGCGGGGATGACGTGATCCAGCGCGCCTATCTCGGCCAACGCCGAGCGGCGTGAGCGGCGGGAGGCAGGCGAGTGGACATTCTTCAGCGCACGCTCGACGGCTGGCTCGACGGCTCGGCCTACGCCCTGGTGGGCATCGGTCTGGCACTGACCTTTGGCACGCTGCGCCGCCTGAATCTGGCCTACGGCGCTGGTGCGATGCTGGCGGCGTATGCCGGCTCCTGGCTATTCACGAAATACGACGCGCCGGCCTGGCTGATCGCGCCATTCGTGGTGGGGCTGGCCGCAGCAGTCGGGCTGTATGTCGAGCGCCTGTGCTTCGCCACCGGCCGTGACAACCTGCAGGACGGCGCGACGCGTGGCGCCGCGCCGGGCCTGGGCTTCGACGCCCGCGAGGTGGTCGCACTGGCGTCCAGCTTCGCCATCTGGATGCAGCTGGAACAACTGGCTGTCAACCTGCTGCCGCGACACCTCAACATTTTTCCGAGCCTGGCCGTCACGGCCGAATGGTCGGCCAGCGGCGTGCAGGTGCGAGCCGACCGGCTGCTGCTGGCGGCGCTTGCCGTCGCACTGGCGCTGGGCTTGGCCCACTGGCTCGCCGCCTCGCGCACCGGGCTGGCCTGGCGCGCTGCGGCCACGCAGCGCACGGCGGCTCACCTTGTGGGAATTCCGGTCGTGCGCCAGCAGGCGCTGGCCTTCGCGGTTGCCTGCGGTTTCTCCGGCGTGGCTGCATTCGCGGTGCTGGCCATCGAAGGCCAGGTCACGCCCATGTTCGGCATGTGGGTGCTGATCAAGGGGTTAGTGGCTGCGATGCTGGGCGGGCTGGGGAGCATCCGGGGCGTGCTTATCGGCGGCTGGGCTCTTGGCATCGTCGAAGCGCATGCGCAGGCGCTGTTCGGTGCGGTAGGCCGCGAATTCGCCACGTACGCCCTTCTCTTTGCCGTGCTGGTGCTGGTCCAGCCGCGCCGGCGTTCCGGACTGCTCGCTTCCCAAGGCGCATGATGACCGCTGACCAGGCCATCGGGTTCGGAACCGACATCTCAATCATGTCGCTGCTGGCCTTGTCGGCCTACCTTGTGCTGCTGGTCGGGCGCATCTCCTTCGGCCAGCAGGCGTTCTTCGGGCTTGGGGCCTATGCGTCGGCGCTGGCCACCGTGGTGGCGCAATGGCACCTGGCGCCAGCGCTGCTGCTGGGCATGGGCGTGGGTGCACTGGCCTCTGCCCTGGTGGCCCTTCCCACGCTGCGGCTGTCGGGCCTGCACTATGCGGTGGCAACGCTGGCGTTCGCCGAAATGCTGCGCATCGCGCTGCTGTCCTGGCAATTCACGGTGGAACGTGATGGCGAGATGATTGGTCCGGATGGCAGCGAGGGCTTCGGCAACATTCGCTTTCTGCTGCATGGCGACGTGTCGCCTGGCGGCTTTCTGATGGTGTGTCTGTTGATTCTTGCCGGGGTGCTGCTGCTGCTGGGCCTGCTGCGCCAAACGCGGCTGGGGCTGGCCCTGCGCATGGTGGGCCACGACGAGCAACTGTCGGCGACGCAGGGCTTGTCCGTGCTGCGCCTGCAGGTGCTGGCCACGGCCATGGCTGGCGCACTGGCGGCGCTGGGAGGCGGGCTGTACGCGCACCGCGCCACCTACATCGAACCGGCACTGTTCGAACCAATGCTGGGGGTGCATGCGGTCGGCTATGCCCTGATCGGCGGCCTGGGCGTGGCGCTGGGGCCGCTGCTGGGCGTACTGTTCGACATCGGGCTGCTGGAAGCCACGCGTGTATTTGCGGGCTGGCGAATGGTGGTCTTCGGCGGGCTAATAGCGCTGTTCCTGCGCTGGCGCCCGCGCGGCCTGCTCGACGAGACACTGGTGCACCGGCTGATGCCGGCGCGCTTGCGATGAAGATACCTTCCATGTTGCGCACGCACCCCCTGGTCCCTGTGCTTGGCACTTTGCTGGTGGTGGCTGTGCTCATGCAGGGGCAACCCGCGCAGGGCCAGCCGGCGCGCGTGCGCGTCGACCTGCGCTGCGAAGCCCGTGGCCTGGGCCCGCGGATCGACTGCCTGGTGCGCTTGCAGCGCCCGGACGGCACACCGATGGAGGGCGCCGCTCTTACCCTGGGCGCCAGCATGCCGGCCATGCCGCTGGCGCATTCGGTGCCCCGCGTGGCGGCCCGCGCTAGCGGCAAAACCGGTGAATATGCCGTCTCTCTCGAACTGGAGATGAGTGGTGTCTGGGCGCTGGAAATCGACCTCAGCGCGCCGGTGCGCGAGCGCATCGTGCGCGTAGTGCGGGCGCAGGAATGCGAGAAGACCGACCCCTGCCCCGTGCCAGACGCCCGACGCGGGGGCAGCGGCGCCCAAGCCGGTGGCTCACACAAAGATTGATCACTTTTTTTACGGAGAAAACCAATGGCAGAACACAAGCTACTTCAGGACCGCACCGTCGTCGTCACGGGGGCAGCCACCGGCATCGGTCAGGCCTTTGCCCTGGCAAGCTGCGCCCATGGCGCGAATGTCGTGGTGGCGGACATCGGACCGGCCGACGAGACCGTCCAACTGGTGCAGCAGGCCGGTGGCCAGGCGCTGTACGTACAGACGGACGTCAGCGACGCGGCTTCGGTTGATCGCATGGCGCAGCAGGCGGTCGAGCGTTTCGGCCGCATCGACGGGCTGATCAACAATGCCGCCTATTTCCGCGAGGTCAAGCTCACCGAGTTTGAGCAGATCGACCCGGTCGTGTGGGACCGTATCTTCGCGGTGAACGTCAAGGGCGTGTGGCAATGCTGCAAGGCAGTGATGCCGGCGATGCGAAGGCAGGGCAGCGGCGCTATCGTCAACATTGCATCCGTCGTCGCGGTGGCCGGCCAGCCCGGCTATCTGCACTACGTGGCCAGCAAGGGCGCGGTGCTTTCCATGACCAAGGGCCTGGCCAAGGAAGTGGGCAAGCACGGGGTGCGGGTCAACTGTATCGCGCCGGGCTTCGTCATCACCGATGCCACACGCGACCGCCCTGTCGAGTGGCAGCAGTCATTCCTGAAGGCGCGTGCCATCGGGCGCGAGCAGCGGCCGGACGACCTCGTGGGCACCGCGGTCTACCTGTTGTCGGACCTGGCCTCCTTCGTGTCCGGCCAGACCATCGTTGTCGATGGCGGCCACATCATGTACTGAGGTCCGCCACGCGCCTTAACTTGAAACGGAGATACGAAATGCAACTGCTAGCCAACACCACCTCGCCCTATGTGCGTATCGCGCGCATGTGCCTGATCGAAAAGGGTATAGGCATCGAACCCACCATCGTAGATCCATGGGCGGACGATGAACGTCTGCGAGCGGCAAACGCGTCCACCCGGGTTCCAACACTTATCACCGACGACGGCACGCCGCTGACAGAGAGCCTGCTGATTGCGCTGTGGCTGGAAACCACCCGCCCGCCGCCCAAGCACTCTAGCCTTGTGGGCAACGATCCCACTGGTGTGCTGTCGCGCGCGGGAATGGCCGTGGGTGTGATCGACGCCGCTGTACACACCATCATCATCCGCAAGGTCACAGCGCCCGCGCTGTTCGACGAGACGCCGGTCGGCCTGCGGCGGCGCCGCAGCATGGCC
Organism: Polaromonas sp.; assembly: GCA_031423655.1. Lineage (GTDB taxonomy): Bacteria > Pseudomonadota > Gammaproteobacteria > Burkholderiales > Burkholderiaceae_C > Polaromonas. The sequence goes on along the minus strand of JANPFZ010000019.1, from coordinate 2,525 downwards.
GAAGGAATGGAGCGGCTGGAGGCACTTGCGGTTGCCGGCAAGTTCGACACGAGCGCCGCGCTGCTGCTGGACGTCATGGCCGTTGTCGTCGCGCTGGACTACCTGGACTTCCGCTTCACGCAGGTGCCGTGGCTGCGGCCGATGCCCGCGCTTCGGGCCCTCGCCGCGACATTTTCCGAACGCCCGGCCGTGGCGAGTACCCGTCCGCACTAACAGGGGGCAGGCGTGGCGGTCCGCGAGCCGCCCCCGGACGCGCGATTGCGCTTCAGTGTGGCGGCACAGTTGGCGCTGGCCTTCGCTTGTTGCGAAGAGGGCATTGCTCAAGATTCACTTCCAGGCCGCCAAGGCCAGCCTTAATATCTGGCTCATGTTCAAAGGTATGGATCCTTTTTGCTCTTTGCCATGACATCTTCCACATCCCCGCCTGCAGGCGACAAGCATCTCTTTCACGGGCTTGCACCCGCCACCTTGTTCTCGCTGGCGGGCAAGGTCGTGTTGATTACCGGCGCGGCCGGTGGTATCGGCGCTGGCCTCGCGCGCGGCTTCGCTGCGGCCGGCGCCCGCCTGGTGTTAGCCGACCTGAACGACAAGGTACACGAGCTCGCGGCCAAGTTCCGGGATGCTGGCGCCGACGCCTTTTCGCTCGCATTCGACGTTACCGACGAGGCCGCAATAGCGGGCGCATTTGAGCAGATCATGCAGCGCTACGGCCGCATCGACGTGGTGGTCAACAACGCCGGCGTCATCGTGCGTACGCCACTGCTGGAACTGACCCGCGAGGAATGGCAGAAGGTGATAGATACCGACCTCACCGCCTGCTTTTTGGTGGCCCAGCAGGCCGCGCGCATCATGGTCAAGCAAGGGTCGGGGCGCATCATCAACATGGGCTCCATCATGAACCACGTGTCGCGCCCCAACCTCGTGCCGTACGTCTCGGCCAAGGGCGGCGTTTCGGCGCTCACCCGCGCGCTGGCAGCTGACCTCGGCGGCACCGGCATCACGGTGAATGCGCTGGCGCCCGGCTATACCGAAACCGAATTCAGCCAGGCAAACGATACAGAGTTCAATGCATTTGTCACCAACTGGACACCGGTGCGCCGCTGGGGCTAGCCCGACGACATCTGCGGCCCGGCGCTGCTGCTCGCCTCCGACGCGGGTGCTTACATTAATGGTCACACGCTTTACATCGATGGCGGCTTTTTGGCCGTGACCCGCTGAGGCGACCCACGATGGAGACCCTGGTGAAGCCCCAATGCGCCAGGTGATACCGAGCCGCGCAGCCTGGCCCCGATGCCGCAGGCAGCACCCGGCTTTGTACCGCAGGTGGCGCCCGGCTTCGGGCCGCTGCGCCGCATGCTGCGCCAGCGCTGGTTCGTGGCACTGCGCGCCTTCGCTTTGTTCACCTTGCTCTGGTGGGCTTTCTTTGTCTGGAACAGTAATCCGCTGCAGCTTCCCTCGCCAGTGCGGGTGGTCGCCGCGCTCGGGTCGCTGGTGGCCAGTGGCGAGATCTTCGAGCATGCCCTGATCAGCACGAGCCGCCTGCTGATTGCGTTTGGCATTGCCATCGCGATGGCCGTGCCGCTGGGGTTCTGGATGGGGCTAGGCGCACCGCCGAGGCCTTCATCGACCCGCTGATCGAGCTACTGCGGCCGATCTCGGGCATCGCCTGGCTGCCGCTGGCCTTGTTCATCTTCGGTGTCGGCAACACTTTGCCGGTGTTCATCAGGGTGTACGTCGGCTTTTTCCCCATCTTGCTGAACACGTTGCGCGCGGCGCAGTGCTGCCGCTGACCCTGCTGTTGATCTGGCACATCTGGGCACTGAGCCTTCCGGCCGGCAGCCCGGCGCCAGCGCCGCTGCGTGTGGTCAAGGCGGCGGTGGACCTTATTGCCACAGGCGGGCTGCTAGAGGCCTTGGCGCAGAGCCTGGGCCGCGTGCTGATCGGTTTTGCGGGTGCGCTGTTGCTGGGCGTGATTCTGGGCGTGCTCATGGGATCGAGCCGCGCGGTGCGCGACAACCTCGACCCCATCGTCGAAAGTTTCCGGCCTATCGCGCCGATGGCCATATTGCCCATCGCCATCCTCTGGTTCGGAACCGGCACGCCCTCGGCGCTGGCCATCGTCACCTACGCGGCCTTCTTCCCGGTGCTGGTGAATACCGTACACGGCGTCATGCGGATTGATCGCAAGCTGGTGCTGGCGGCTCAGACCATGGGTGTGCCGCGCCCGTCGATCCTCGCCCGCGTCGTTCTGCCTGGCGCGCTGCCCAGCATCATGCTCGGTTCGCGCCTGGCCATGGGTGTGGCGTGGACGGCCATTATTGCTGCCGAACTGGCCGTCGGTGCCAAGTCGGGTGGCGGCGGATCGGGTGGCATCGGCCAGATGATGTTTGTCTTCTACGCTTACAGCATCGATCTCAACGCCATCGTCGTGTGCATGATCGTCGTCGGGCTGGTGGCCTTGCTGATTGATCGTATCTTCCGTGCCGCCGAATGGCGGCTCATTCCCTGGAGGCACTGAACATGAA
>JANPFZ010000018.1:0-3614 GCA_031423655.1 Polaromonas sp. | reverse complement strand
CACAAGCCGCAGGTGATCGTGCTGGATGAACCCACGGCGGGCGTTGACGTAGAGCTGCGTCAGGCGCTGTGGCAATTCATCGCCAAACTTAACCGCCAGGGCAGCACCGTACTCCTCACCACACATTACCTCGAAGAAGCCGAAGCCCTGTGCAGCCGCCTGGCCATGCTCAAGCAGGGCCGGGTGGTGGCGCTGGCGCAGACCTCGGAGCTTCTCCGGGCCGCGTCGTCGAATGTGCTTCGCTTCAAAATTGATAGCGAACTACCAAAGCAACTCGCGGACAAGGCACGTATTACAGGTCGAGTCGTGCAGTTTCCCGCGCACAACGCACATGAGATCGAACAATACCTCGCCGCCATTCGAGAGGCCGGTCTGGTGGCCGAAGATGTCGAGATTCGCAAGGCCGATCTGGAAGATGTGTTTCTTGAAGTGATGGCGGAAAAAGTCGGAGTGTCAGCATGAACGCGCGCCGCACCGGGCCGCCCCAAGCAAACGCAGCTTCCCCGGGGATCAGCGAACCACGCGTAGCGAACGAACGGGCGAGTTCAATGTTTATCGGCTGGCAGACTCTTTTCTACAAAGAAGTTCTACGTTTCTGGAAAGTCGGTTTTCAGACCGTCGGCGCGCCTGTGCTGACCGCTGTGCTCTACATGCTGATTTTCGGCCATGTCCTGCAAGACAAGGTGCTGGTGTATGGCAAGGTCAGCTACACCGCTTTTCTGGTGCCGGGACTGGTGATGATGAGTGTTTTGCAGAACGCGTTTGCCAACAGCTCGTCGTCGCTGATTCAGAGCAAGATCATGGGCAGCCTGGTGTTCGTGCTGCTCAGCCCGTTGTCGCACTGGCACTGGTTTTTTGCCTATGTTGGCTCGTCGATGGCGCGCGGCCTGCTGGTGGGTACTGGTGTTTTTGCGGTGACGGTGTTCTTCGGTCAGCCGGGTTTTGTCGCGCCCTGGTGGATCGCGTTATTTGCCATTCTCGGTTCGGCGCTGCTGGGTGCGCTGGGCGTAATTGCCGGGCTGTGGTCTGAAAAATTCGACCAGATGGCGGTGTTCCAGAATTTCGTCATCATGCCGATGACATTTTTGAGCGGCGTGTTTTATTCCATTCACTCGCTGCCCCCATTCTGGCAAAAAGTGAGTCACCTGAATCCGTTTTTCTACATGATTGATGGGTTTCGCTACGGCTTTTTCGGCGTCAGTGATGTGTCGCCGTGGTTGAGCCTTGGGATTGTCAGCGTGGCACTGCTCACTGTCAGCGCAACTGCTGTGAACCTGCTCCGCACCGGCTACAAAATAAGACACTAATGCCCCCACGTTCAATCACTTCGTGTAGTTCTCTGCCCCCCGAGGGGGCGCTGCGCCTACGGCCTGGCAAAGCCAGTTCCGTGGCCCCTGTTTGCGAAGACATTCGCCTCCGTGCGTGGATAAACAACTTATGACCAGCGAAGAACTCCAAACCATCATTGCCTCAGGCCTTGCCTGCGAACACGTTGAACTGTCTGGCGATGGCCGCCACTGGTATGCAACCGTCGTGTCCAGCGCATTCGAGGGCGAGCGCCTGATTCAGCGCCACCAGCGTGTCTATGCCACGCTGGGCGGGCGGCTGCAGACTGACGAGGTGCATGCGCTGTCAATGAAAACCTACACGCCCGCTGAGTGGGCGGCTGTTCCAAAATAACAAGTCAACCATACAAACAGGCTGTCGCTGCATCATGGACAAATTACTCATCAAGGGTGGCCAGACGCTGGCAGGCACCGTCGATATTTCCGGCGCCAAAAATGCGGCGCTGCCCGAGCTGTGCGCCGCGCTGCTTACAACGGACACCGTCGTGCTGGAAAACGTGCCGCGCCTGCAGGACGTGTCCACCATGCTCAAGCTGATCCGCAACATGGGTGTAGTGGCCGATCGCAGCACCGACATGCCGGGCCGGGTCACCATCAACGCGGGCGGATTGAGTTCGCCCGAAGCACCGTACGAGCTGGTGAAAACCATGCGCGCCTCGGTGCTGGCGCTGGGCCCGCTGCTGGCGCGTTTTGGCGAAGCCACCGTGTCATTGCCGGGCGGCTGCGCAATCGGCTCCCGTCCGGTCGACCAGCACATCAAGGGACTGCAGGCGATGGGCGCCGAGATCACCGTCGAGCACGGCTACATGCTGGCCAAGCTGCCGTCCAGACCCGACGGTCAGCGCGGACGACTCAAAGGCTGCCACATCACCACCGACATGGTCACGGTCACAGGCACTGAAAACTTCCTGATGGCGGCCAGCCTGGCGGAAGGAGAAACCATTCTGGAAAACGCCGCGCAAGAGCCCGAGATCGGCGACCTGGCCGAACTGCTGCTCAAGATGGGCGCGGAGATCGAAGGCCACGGCACGCGGCGTATCCGCATTCAGGGTGTGAAACGCCTGCACGGCTGCACGCATCAGGTGGTAGCCGACCGAATCGAGACCGGCACGTTTTTGTGCGCGGTGGCTGCGGCCGGCGGCGATGTCGTGCTCAAACATGGCCGGGCGGATCACCTCGATGCGGTTATCGACAAGCTGCGCGAGGCCGGCGCCACCATCACGGCGGGTGACGGATTCATCCGCGTGCAGGCGCAAGGCCGCCTGAAGGCGCAGTCGTTCCGCACTACCGAATACCCCGGTTTCCCGACCGACATGCAGGCCCAGTTCATGGCGCTCAATGCGATTTCCGAAGGCGGCAGTACGGTGACGGAAACGATTTTTGAAAACCGTTTCATGCACGTCAACGAGCTGGTGCGCCTGGGTGCGAAGATCCAGATCGAGGGCAAGATCGCCGTGATGGAAGGCGTGGCCAAGCTGTCGGGCGCGACCGTCATGGCCACCGATTTGCGGGCGTCCGCCAGTCTGGTGATTGCCGGGCTGGTGGCCGATGGCGAAACGCTGATCGAGCGGATTTATCATCTCGATCGCGGCTACGACGAAATGGAAACCAAATTGCGCGCCATCGGGGCCGACATTCAGAGAGTCAAAGGATGATCACCATCGCTCTGTCCAAAGGCCGCATCTTTGACGACATCCAGCCGCTGCTGAAGGCCGCCGGCATCAAGGTGCTGGACGACCCTGAAAAGACCCGCAAGCTGATTTTGGCGACCGACCAGCCCGACGTCCGCGTGCTGTTGGTGCGCGCCACCGACGTGCCAACTTACGTGCAGTACGGCGGCGCCGACCTGGGTGTGGTCGGCAAGGACACTCTGATCGAATCCGGCAGCCAGGGCCTGTATCAACCGCTCGATCTTCAAATTGCCAAGTGCCGCATCAGCGTTGCCGTGCGTGAAGGCTTTGACTATGCGGGCGCCATCAAGCAGGGCTCGCGCTTGAAGGTGGCCACCAAATACGTCGCCATCGCACGCGAATTTTTTGCGTCCAAAGGCGTACATGTCGATTTGATCAAGCTCTATGGCAGCATGGAGCTGGCGCCGTTAACCGGGCTGGCCGACGCGATTGTGGATTTGGTGTCGACTGGCAGCACGCTCAAGGCGAATCACCTGATCGAGGTCGAACGCATCATGGACATCAGCTCGCACCTGGTGGTGAACCAGACCGCGCTCAAACTCAAGCAGGCACCGGTGCGAAAAATCATCGATGCGTT
>JANPFZ010000017.1:0-3897 GCA_031423655.1 Polaromonas sp. | reverse complement strand
ACCTCCAGCAGGTTTTGCAACAACTCGGGGCAGCGGCCTTCAATAGTGGTCTGGTTGATGCGGTACAAATCAACCGCGTCGTCGGCCACCAGCCCGTGGCCGCGCGAGATCAATTCCAGCCCCAGCTCGCTTTTGCCCAGTCCCGATTCGCCAGTGATCATCACGCCCATACCCAAAATGTCCATGAACACGCCGTGCATCGAGGTACGTTCGGCAAAGTGTTTTGACAAGTAGGCCCGCAGCACGTCGATAACAAAGGCCGCCGACTCGGGGGTGGCGAACATCGGCAGCTGCGCGCGTTCGCACATCGACAGCAACGTGTCGGGCGCGGTTTCGCCGTCAGCCACCACCAGCACGGGCGGTTCGAGTGTGATGATGCGCGAGATGCGGCGGGCACAGTCTTCGGAGCTTTCCCCGCTCAGGTAAGCGACTTCGCGCTGGCCCAGAATCTGCACCCGATAGGGGTGGATGTAGTTCAGGTAGCCCACCAGGTCGGCGCCGGAGCGCGCCGCCCGCACCGCCACTTCGTCAAACCGCCGCTCCGAAGCCCCCAGGCCAGCCACCCACTGCCACTTCAGCGTGGCGCGGTGGTCTTCGAATAAAACGTCGGCACTGACAACGGTCGGCTTCATGGCGTAGCAGCGATTACAGCTGTTGGTTTGATATAAAAATGACTCTAGCCCACGTGTTACGTGCGCAATCTGCTATGTTAATTATAGCAAATGAGAAGCGGGACGGGAATGGATGCCGGGCGATTTGGTGCCGCGCGCGGGCTGCGCCGCTGCAAGCCAGCCCCATCTCAGGAGCTGATTTCATGCACCGACTGCCACGACGCAATCAGCTGGTGCAAGGCGGCCGCATCGACGCTGGTTTTGAGTTGCTCGCGCAAGGCGCTGTCACTGAGCAGCTCGGCAATTTCGGACAAGATTTCCAGGTGTTTTTGTGTCGCTGCTTCGGGCACCAGCAGAAAAATCAGCAGCGCCACGGCTTGCTCGTCGGGTGCGTCGAAACCAATTGGCGCCTGCAGCAAAAACACCGCCGCCATTGGCGCCTTCAGACCCTTGATGCGTCCGTGCGGAATCGCCACACCGTGGCCTAAACCGGTCGAACCCAGGCGTTCACGGGCGAACAGGCTGTCGGTGACCAAAGCGCGGTTCAGGCCGTGCTGGTTTTCAAACAGCAGGCCGGCTTCTTCGAACGCGCGCTTCTTGCTGGTGGCCTCAACTTGGACCATGACCTGGGAGGGGGGCAGAATTTGCGAAAGACGGTTCATAACAATTTTTAGGGCGCAGGATTGTGCACTTTACCTCGGGTTTGCCCGCACAGGGGCAACAAAAAAGCCGCAGGGCTTTACAAGCGGCTTCGGCGAAGGGTGCAGGGCACCACGTCGGTCAATTGCAGTGTCTGACTTTGCAAACGCACCGGGCGTGAGCCCAGCGCAATAAAACAATTCAAATATCAGACTGGCGCTTGGCGGCAACGTGGTGATGGTCCTGCGTTCGGGTTTTGTAGCGCACGACCTGGCGGTCCAGCTTGTCGGTCAACTCATCAACAGCGGCGTACAGATCAGCATGGGAACTCTCGGCAAACAGATCGCGACCCTTGACGTGTACATTGCATTCGGCTCGCTGGCGTCGCTCCTTTTCTTTCATGTTGTCAACGGTCAAAAGGACTTTCACATCCACGACCTGATCGAAATGCCGGGAGATCCGGTCTAGTTTGTTGGTCACGTAACCGCGCAGGGCGGGGGTGACTTCGAGATGATGGCCGCTGATCGTCAGATTCATAAGGAAACTCCTCATTCCGAATTGTTCCATCGCTGGAACCGGGTTAAAAAACCGCCAGGTTCGAGATGACTCGAAAGGCCCTGACGGCGCGCGGGACGCTTCTCTCGAATTCACTATGCGCCCGAAACCGCTCGTTTGCAACCCTGCACCGCAACAAACGATGCAATTTTGTGAAAAGCAATTCGCGGTAAAAAAAAGTTAATACGCATTCTGCGTTTCATGCGTCCGGTCAATGAAAAACCAGGGCTGAACTGCCATAATTCGGCTTGGTCCAACAACGGAGAAATCCTTGGAAAGCAGCCCCAGTCGCTAGCTTTCAACGCCACTGACCGCCCTGCCGGGTCGTTGGAGGGGTTGAAAGCGATCGCGCCCATACCCCTTCCTGCGCCAAACGCCGGTTTTGCGCAGCTCTCTACGTCAGGCCCTTGTGGCCTTATGGCTCTGTGGCCATAGTGCATCGAGGCAGTCCGTCATGCTCAATATTTTCACGCTCGCCAACGGGCGGTTGTTTCAGGAAGAGATCGAGTCGCTCGAAGAGCTCTCCAGATTCCAGCCCATCTGGGTTGACCTCGAATCGCCCACGCTGGAAGAAAAACGCTGGGTCAAACAGTACTACGGGCTGTCGATTCCCGAAGACGCGATGGATGAAGACATCGAGGAATCCGCCCGTTTTTACGAAGAAGACAACGGCGAGCTGCACATCCGCTCCGACTTTCTGGTGGCCGACCCCGACGAGCCGCGCACCGTGCGCGTCGCCTTCATCCTGAACCTGGTCAATGACGACCTGAGAAGCAAAGGCGTGCTGTTTTCGATTCACGACGAAGACGTGCCCGTCTTCAGGCTGCTGCGCATGCGCGCGCGCCGCGCGCCAGGGTTGATCGAAGACGCCAGGGAAGTGCTGCTCAAGCTCTTCGATGCCGACGCCGAATATTCGGCTGACACGCTCGAAGACATCTATGTGCAGTTAGAGAAAGTCAGCACGCAGGTGCTGTCGGGCGACATGACCGATGCGCTGGCAGGCGTGGTGCTGGGCGCCATTGCCCGCCATGAAGACTTGAACGGCCGCATCCGCCGCAACATGATGGACACGCGCCGCGCGCTGAGCTTCATGATGCGCAGCAAGATGCTGAGCAGCGAACAGTTTGAAGACGCGCGGCAAATTCTGCGCGACATCGATTCACTCGACTCACACACCGCCTTCCTGTTCGACAAGATCAACTTTTTGATGGACGCCACCGTCGGTTTCATCAACATCAACCAGAACAAGATCATCAAGATTTTCTCGGTCGCCAGCGTCGCGCTGCTTCCGCCCACGCTGATTGCCAGCGTCTACGGCATGAACCTGAAGTTTCCCGAGCTGGAGTTTCTGGGCGTCTGGAGCTACCCCTACACCGTGGCGCTGATGGCAGCCAGTGCGGTGGTGCCGATGTGGTATTTCAGGAAGCGCGGCTGGCTGAAATAGAGCTGCTTGACTCCCCTGAACGGTGTGCAATTCACTGTAAATATGATAGCTGCTTGTGCACATATTCATTGGGCTAGAGACATGTTTAATGCCTGAAAACACGAGCCAGCCGCTAGCCGGCCTGCGGGTGGTCGAATTCACCCACATGGTGATGGGCCCGGCCTGCGGCATGGTGCTGGCCGACATGGGCGCCGAGGTCATCAAGGTCGAGCCCATAGCCGGCGACCGCACACGCCACCTGCTGGGCGCCGGTTCGGGTTTTTTCCCGATGTTCAACCGCAACAAAAAAAGCATCGCTATTGACTTGCACACCCCCGATGGTGCGGCGGTGGCACGCAAGCTGGCCGCCAGTGGAGATGTGGTGCTGGAAAATTTCAAGCCCGGCACCATGAAGAAATACGGACTCGATTACAAAGCGCTGTCAAAGGTCAACGAGCGGCTGATCTACGTCAGCCACAAAGGCTTTTTGCCCGGCCCGTACCAGCACCGCACCGCGCTTGATGAAGTGGTGCAGATGATGGGCGGGCTGGCCTACATGACCGGCCGGCCCGGTGACCCGCTGCGCGCCGGCAGCAGCGTCAACGACATCATGGGCGGCATGTTTGGCGCGATAGGGGCATTAGGTGCGCTCATTCGGCGCGGCATCAC
>JANPFZ010000016.1:0-3888 GCA_031423655.1 Polaromonas sp. | reverse complement strand
CCTGCAGCGGCCACGCCGCGCCGGTAAACCCGGCCAGCCCGGCGAAGGCGCCTATCACTGAGTAACCGATGACCTTGGGCAAGCCTAAATAGCGGTTCACCAGATGTCCGGAGGCGGCCGCCAGGGCTAGCAGGATGGACCACTGCACCGTGGGCAAACCGGCCGATGGCTTGATCCATTCGGCCCAGATGGCCAAAATTTCATTCATTCAGGATTCTTTCTAGAGTGAGAATCTGCCGCCTTCGACAGGTTTCAAAATTGAGGGTTGCGGCCGCGTGAACTAGGGGGGCGGCTGGCTGCGCGGCGGACCCTTGAACGCATGAACGCATGAGCGCATGAGCGCATGAACGAGCGACGCCGCGAACTCTCATTGACCGTGCGTAAAAAATCTCCTGGCCACTTTTGTGCGACGTCAGGGTCCGTGCAAGTCGGCTCGAATTTATAGCTCAAGCCCCCGGTACGCTCTGTTCTGGCGAGGCCTCTCTGCTTTGAAAGTGTTGCTTTAATTTACATGTCAGAACATGTGCCAGCTGTAGGACAACGCCGGTAGGCTGGCCGGCTGTCTGCGTTCGTCGCGTGGATTCAAGGGCATCGCCTGACTTGATGCGCCGGTTCTCGGGCGTTTCATTCAGGCACAAAAAAGCTGCGCGGACTGCGCCGCCAGCGTGCCCAGATCGCGGCACGAATGCGTGCCCGGTCCACACCACTGACGTTATGCGCCTGCAGCGCAAGGCGAAAGGCGAAGTAAAAACTGACGCCCAGGTTGAGCGCGCCAATCAATGGTATGGCGGCCATCGCCCACCAGATCGCCGCATGCCGGAAGGCCTCCAGACCCAGCGAGGCGCCTGCGGCCGCCAGCTGGCCGGTCGACAGCGTGACGTGGCGTACCTCCAGCTCCAGCCCAAAGAAACTGGTAAACGCCGGAATCAGGCCGAGCATGAAGCCGAGCGCGATGCTGGAGGCAAAGCCGGATATGTTTTCCCGCGTGAAGGCCGACCAGCGCGCCGATCGTTCGGCGCCCAACACGGCGGTGATGCGCGGATTGTGGCGCATGGCCGAGTCCAGCCGGTGCAGCACAAACCAGTTTTCTGCCCAACCCGCGAGCAGGCTGGCGGTGAACAAAATCGTGCCGGTGAAGGCTGCCCATAGCAGCGTGGGGCCGAGCAGGCTCAGGCTTTTCAGCACTTTCATAGCGTAGACCGGGCTGATCATCGGTCGGCCGAGGGCCAGCTGAATCAGCACATTGATCAGCAGCACCGCAGGCACCACCATGAAGACATTGCCGAACACAGCGGCGACCTGCGAGCGCACCAGGTGCGTCACCTCATCGACAAAATCACCCAGCGCTGAGGCCGAGTTGATGTCCTTGAGTTTCGCGGCCATCGCAGGTGCTGTCATCGCGGGCTGCTTGGTGGCCAGCGTGCAGTGCAGCAACTGGATCACGATAAAACAGGACGCGTACATCAGGCCCGACCAGAAGCCGTTCCAGAATGCCGACAGCCCCAGCGCCAGAATCATGAATTTGAGCAGCGTGGTGACAGCGGTGATCGCGCCGCCGCCCATGGCCTTGCCCAGCATGTCCTTGTATTCAGCAAAGTTTCGGGTGATGTAGCGCTCGCCCACTTCAGAACTGCGCTCGGCCATTTTGGCCGACAACAACGTGGAATTGGCGCTGATCAGCGCACCCACGCTTTTGCTGTCCTGCCCGATGATGACGCGGCGCACCAGCAGTTTGACGGCGGCCATCGCCGGTTTGGGCGACAGCAGCGCATCGAGCAGCTCGCGCACGCGCACAATGCGCGCGCGCAGCTGGCGCAGCCGGAACACCATGCCGACCGAGATGCCGTTTTCGTCGAGGTGGGCATAAATACTGGTGATCGCCTGCCGGCAGGCATCGAGCCGTTCGCGGTACTGCGTCACCACGGCCAGCAGCTCGGCTTCGTCGCGGTCGGCCTTGAAAAAAACGCGGCGCAGCGCCTCCACGTCGGCCGGCAGCGCATGAAAGGCGCGTGCCTGTTGCGCCTCGCTGTCCATGCGCAGGCGCAGCTCGGGGGCAAAACCGGTCGCACGCACCTGGGCCGTGGCGTAAGTCAGTGCGTCCACCAGGCTGCGCTGCCAGGCGAGCGTGTCACGCACCGCATCGCTGGAGAGCAGCGCCGCCAGTTGCGCCATTTGGGCTTCGTCCAGCGCGCCCATCCACTGCGTGTCAAAACGCGAACGCGCCACCAGCGGGAACAGTTCAGCGGCGTCCAGGGTTTCGGGTGTGGCCGGCAATATCTTGCGACGCAGGCGTTCGGCCAGTTCGCTGACAAAGGCGGTGCGCGGGGCAAAGCCGAAGTCGGCCAGCAAGGTGGTGATGTCAATCGTCTGCAGCAGCGTTTGCCACCAGGCCTGCAGCCGTGCCTGCACAGCTGGCTGGCGCTGTACCGCATCCAGAAAACCCTGCACCCGAGACACGGCGGCCGGTGCCGAGCTTTCGTCGCCGCGTATCCATTCGAACAGCTTGATCAGCCAGATATGCCGATCAGCCAGAGGGGCGTCGGGCCGAAGCGCCTCCAGCAGCGCCGGCAGGTTGTTCATCGGTGCATTCAATGCAGGATGCGGCCAGGGGCCAACCCGGCGCCCTGCGCCTCCAGCACAAACATCGGAATGGCGGCTTCAAAACGCTCGCCATCTTCGGCCACGCAAAAATAGCTGCCGTGCATGGTGCCGCTGGGGGTGCGCAGGCGCGAGCCGCTGCTGTATTGAAACGATTCACCGGGTTTAAGCAAGGGCTGATGGCCCACCACACCGAGTCCCTTGACTTCTTCGGTGTGGCCGCTGGCGTCGCTGATGAGCCAGTGGCGCGAGATCAATTGCGCCGCCACCTCGCCTGAGTTGGTGACCGTGACGGTGTAGGCAAAGGCGTATACGCTCTGCTGCGCCGAAGACTGGTCGGGTAAATAGGTGGGAACGACCTGGCAGGAAAACTGGTATTTCGGCATGACGGGGTGGGCTGGAAGTTAGGTATGAGTCAGAAAAAATGCGCCGGGAGCAGACCGCCGCAACTAGGGCGCGAGGGTGGGACATGCAGTGCCAGCAGAGCCTGGCACGCGTGTCTGAAGCGCCAGTCCATAACATGTTAACCGCCCCTCACGGCACGCGTGGCGTCAGCTCGATGCGACGCGATGGAAATCAGGCGCCTTGCTGCCACAATTCGCCCATGCCCCAAACCAGCCCACCCACCTACCGCATCGCCCCCTCCATCCTGTCGGCAGACTTTGCCCGTCTGGGCGACGAAGTCAAAGCCGTGATCGCCGCCGGAGCCGACTGGATTCATTTTGACGTGATGGACAACCATTACGTGCCCAACCTGACCTTTGGGCCGATGATCTGCCAGGCTTTGCGGCCCCACGCCAAAAAAGCAGACGGCACGGCGGTGCCCATCGATGTGCATTTGATGGTGCAACCGGTCGATGCACTGGCCGCTGCGTTTGCCGACGCTGGCGCCGACCTGATCAGTTTTCACCCCGACGCCTCGGGCCACGTCCACCGCAGCGTGCAGGCCATCAAGGCCAAAGGCTGCAAGGCCGGGCTGGTGTTTAACCCGGCGGCGTCGATGGATGTGCTGGACTGGGTCATCGACGACATCGACCTGATTTTGATCATGAGCGTGAACCCGGGCTTTGGCGGGCAAAGCTTCATCGATTCGGCGCTGCGAAAAATCGAAGACGCCCGCAAACGCATTGACGCGTCGGGCAAAGACATTCGGCTGGAAGTCGATGGCGGTATCAAAACCGACAACATTGCTCGGGTGGCGGCAGCGGGCGCAGACACCTTCGTGGCCGGCAGCGCGATTTTCGGCAAGCCCGACTACCAGCAGGTCATCGACGCCATGCGCGTGGCGCT
>JANPFZ010000015.1:0-23252 GCA_031423655.1 Polaromonas sp. | reverse complement strand
GTAGGAGGCGCCCGTCAGCAGCGCTACGGTGCAGATGCCGAGTTCGCGCAGTTTCGGGCTGGTCGGCAGGTCGGTGCGTACGGCTTTTAAATAGACGTTCCAGCCGCGCGCCAGCGGCTCGCTCCAGAGCAGGGCTTTGTCGAGGTTGATCAGCGTGCCGCCCCGGCGCTTGAGGATGGCGTCGACGAGGTCTTGCGGTTGGGGCTTGAGGGCGGGGGTCCAGTCGGGGCTGCGCATGGTGGGGTCTTTTTTTGGGTTAAAGAAGCTGCTAGCGTAGCGGCAAATTACCGTAGATGGGACGCCGAATTCACAGCAAATCACGCTGGATAATTACGCCATGCGAATTCAATTCACCAAAATGCAGGGCGCGGGCAATGACTTTGTGATGCTCGACGAAACCCGTGGGCTGCTGGGCTTGACGACGGCGCAGTACCGTTTTCTGGCCGACCGGCACTTCGGCGTTGGTGCGGACCAGATTTTGTCGGTGCGGCCGCCGCCGAAAGACATGGCAGGCGTGGACTTCGAGTACGTGATTCACAACGCCGATGGCGGGCAGGTTGAGCAGTGCGGCAACGGCGCGCGCTGCTTTTTGCGTTTCGTCATTGATCGCGGTCTGACAACCAAAGACAGCGTGAAAGTCAAAACACTGGGCGGCGTGATCGCGCCGCGAATGCAGGCCGACGGGCGGGTCACGGTTGATATGGGCGCGCCGGTGTTTGAGCTGAACCGCATTCCTTTTGATGCCGCCGGTTTGACGCCGGAAAAGCAAGGTGCGTGGGAGAAATGGCCTCTGTCCCAAGTATCACCTACGCAAGCAGCTCCTGTTTTAATAGCAGTGTTATCGATGGGCAACCCACACGCGGTGCAGCTGGTCGATGACGTGGACACGGCGCCGGTCGAAATACTCGGCCCGCTGATCGAGCGCCACGCGCGTTTTCCGCGCCGCGTCAATGCGGGCTTTATGCAGCTTGTCTCGCGCAGCCAGATTCGCCTGCGGGTGTACGAGCGCGGCGCCGGCGAAACGCTGGCTTGCGGCAGCGGCGCCTGCGCGGCGGTGGTGGCGGGCATCCGGCTCGGGCTGCTTGATACCCGTGTTGACGTGCAGGCGCGCGGCGGTGTGCTGACTATCGAATGGTCGGGCGAACTGCAGGCGCCGGTGCTGATGACCGGGCCGGCCGTCACGGTGTTCGACTCGGCCATTGAGGTGCCGGAGTAATACCCCCACGCTCCCCACTGCGTGTGGTTCGCTGCCCCCGAGGGGGCCGCTGCGCCTGCGGCCTGGCAAAGCCGGTTCTGCGGCCCCTGCAGGGGTGAAGAAGCCCGGTGCTACGGTTTCTTTAGCCTGAACTTCTAAAACCCGAGACAATGCCTTCATGAACCCCACCGAACATCCCATCACCGAAGACGACATCGCCAACTTTCTGGCCAACACGCCGGATTTTTTCGAGCGTCATGCCGAGGTGCTGGCCGCCGTTCAGCTGTCCAGCGGCCACGGCGCACGCGCCGTCAGCCTGCAGGAGCGCCAGGCCAGCATGCTGCGCGAGAAAATCAAGGGTCTGGAGACGCGGGTTGTCGAGATGATTCGCCACGGCCAGGACAACGTGACGATTGCCGACAAGCTGCAAAGCTGGACGCGCACGCTGCTGCAAACCGCACAGGCGCGTGAACTGCCCGCTGCCATCGTCGCCGGCATCACGAGCGAATTCGAGATTCCGCAAGCCGCTATCAAGGTCTGGCGCGTCAACGGCATTTTTTCGGACGAGCCGTTCGTCACCGGTGTGAGCGATGACGCACGAACTTTTGCCGAGTCGCTTTCGGCGCCGTACTGCGGCGTCAACTCAGGTTTTGAAGCCGTCAGCTGGTTACCTGACGCCACCACCGCGATGTCGGTGGCGCTGGTTCCGCTGCGTCCGACGACCGGTGAGCCGGTAGCGGGCCTGCTGGTGCTGGCGTCGCCTGACGCCGAACGTTTTCAGGCCGACATGGGAACCGATTTTCTCGAGCGCCTGGGCGAGCTGGCCGGCGCGGCGCTGTCGCGCTTGCGGATTCAGGGCAAGGCGCACTGAAACGCGAGTTGGGTCTAAGGTTCAGCACCACACCGCATGGCCCGCCCGCAGCAGATCGCCCCCTCCGAGCCGGCCACGCCGGTTGAGGACGCGGCTGACCCTTTGCAGGTGAATTTGCCGGTCAATCCGCTGGTCACACGCTACCTTGAACATGTGCGGGTCGAAAAACGCCTGGCACAGCGCACCGTTGAGCTGTACACGCTCGACTTGCGAAGGTTGCAACGCAACGCGCAGCAGGCCGGCCTGCTGCTCACCGATGTTCACAACACACATATGCGGCGCTGGGTGGTGCAGATGCACGGCGAAGGTCGCAGCGGGCGCGGCATTGCGCTGATTTTGTCGGGCTGGCGCGGTTTTTATACCTGGTTGGGCCGTGAAGGGCTGATCGCCAGCAACCCGGTGCAGGACGTGCGCGCACCGAAGGCGCCCAAGCCGCTGCCCAAGGCGCTAAGTGTGGATGAAGCGGTACAGCTGGCCAGCTACGAAGCCGTGCCGGCTGAAAGCGACCCGGCCACGGAAGCGCGCGACCACTGCATCACCGAGCTTCTCTACGGCTGCGGCCTGCGCATTGGCGAACTGGTGGGGCTGGATGTGCGGGCGGGCGCTGCCGCACGCGGCTGGATTGATACCGATTCGGCAGAAGCCCATGTGCTGGGCAAAGGGTCCAAACGCCGCAGCGTGCCGGTCGGCAGCAAGGCCGTCGATGCGCTTTTAGCCTGGCTTGAATTGCGCAGCCAGTGGGCCAGTAGCAACCCGGCGCTGTTCATCAACCCGCGCGGCGGCCGGCTGACGCCGCAGCACATCCGCGTGCGGCTCAAGCACCGCTCGTTCAAGGCCGGGCTGGCCACCCCCGTGCATCCGCACATGCTGCGGCATTCGTTTGCCAGTCACGTGCTGCAGTCCAGCGGGGATTTGCGGGCCGTGCAGGAGCTGCTGGGCCACGCCAACATCACGACCACGCAGGTCTACACCCGGCTGGATTTTCAGCATCTGGCCCAGGTGTATGACGCGGCGCATCCGCGGGCAACAGCGGCGAAAGTGGTGGCAGCAGCAAGGGCCGTGACAGTCATCAAGGCTGCCAGGCCGGTAAAGACTGATCCGGATTGACGGCGGCGCCGACCGAAAAAATTATCACCTAATGAAAACCATTCGCTTGAAAGAGGGTAAGGAGCGTTCGCTGCTGCGCCGCCACCCGTGGATATTTGACGGCGCCATTGCTCGGGGCAGCGCCGACGCCGGTGAAACGGTGCGTGTTGAAGGCCATGCGGGCGAATTTCTGGGTTGGGCGGCGTTCAGTCCGAGCTCGAAAATTCGCGCCCGTGTGTGGAGTTTTGATCAGGCGCAGCGCATTGACACTTCATTTTTCATAGCGCAAATCGCAGATGCTGTAGGGGCTAGAGGCCGATTTGATATAAAAAGTGATGGCTTGCGGCTGATTCATGGTGAATCGGACGGCCTGCCCGGGCTGGTGGTCGACCGCTACGCAGGCACGCTGGTGGCGCAGTTCTCCAGCAGCGGCGCCGAGCGCTGGAAAAACGAGATTGTCAGCGCGCTGTTGGCGCAAACCGGGCTTACAAAACTGTACGAACGCTCGGATGCCAGCGTTAGATCGCTCGAAGGCCTGCCCGAAGCGACCGGCTGGTTGAGTGGCTCAGGCGATACGGAAATCACCATCACCGAGCACGACTGGACGCTCAGCCTCGACGTAGCCGAGGGCCACAAGACCGGGTTTTATCTTGACCAGCGCGACAGCCGCAAAAAGTTTGCCGACTACGCCCGACGCCTGCAGTTTCAGCGCGTGCTCAATTGCTATTGCTACACCGGCGGTTTCACCGTCGCGGCGCTCAGTGGCGGCGCGGCGCATGTGACGTCGATTGATTCATCTGGCCCGGCCATCGAGCGTGCAAAAGCCAACGTGGCGCTGAACGGTTTTGACGCGGGTCGAACCACGATGCTGGACGCCGATGTCAATGCGTCGTTGCGCCAGTACATCAAGGAAGGCAGGACCTTTGACGCCATCGTGCTCGACCCGCCGAAGTTTGCTCCGACCGTCGCGCACGCCGAACGCGCCGCGCGCGCCTACAAAGACATCAATCGGCTCGCCTTGATGCTGCTTGAGCGGGGCGGCGTGCTGTTCACCTATTCGTGCTCGGGCGGCATCAGCGCCGATTTGTTCCACAAGATCGTGGCCTCGGCCGGCAGCGACGCCGGTGTGGACGCCTTCATTTCCGAGCGCATGGGCGGCGCGCCCGATCATCCGATGACGGTGGCCTTTCCCGAGGGCGAATACCTCAAGGGGCTGGTGCTGGTCAAAAAGTAGCGCCAGGATCATTTTCAAGTATCACGATGCCTCTGGCCCATGTAATACTTGCGCAAGAGGCTATAAAAAACATAGCATGATAGACGCTGGCACCAGCGCCTCCGGCCTTGTTGAAAGCACTGCCGGCGTCAGGCGAGCCAGTGCCGCCAAAAGCAAAAGGTCTTGAATCGACCGGTAAACTCCCCAAATGAGTTTCCCCTTCGGCTGTGCTTCGTCGCCGTCCTTGCCGCACCGCCTCACTCCTTCTTATCCCTTAGGTAAATCATGAGCTTGATTCCCGTCACCATCCTCACCGGCTTCCTCGGTTCCGGCAAAACCACGCTGCTCAAGCGCATCCTGACAGAGGCCCACGGGCAAAAGATCGCGGTGATCGAGAACGAGTTCGGCGAGGAAAATATCGACAACGAAATCCTCGTCAACGACACCCAGGAAAACATTATCCAGATGAACAATGGCTGCATTTGCTGCTCGATACGCGAAGATCTGCGCGAGACGCTGCAACTGCTGGCCGCAAAGAAACGCAAGGGCCTGCTTGATTTCGACCGCGTGGTGATAGAAACCACGGGCCTGGCCGACCCCGGCCCGGTGGCGCAGACCTTCTTCATGGACGAAGAAATCGCCGAGCAGTATCTGCTCGACTCAATCCTGACGCTGGTCGATGCCAAGCATGCGGAAACCCAGCTCAACGACCGACAGGAAGCGCGCCGCCAGGTCGGCTTTGCCGACCAGATTTTCATCAGCAAGACTGATCTGGTGGCCGAGGGCGAGGTCAAGGCGCTGATGAGTCGCCTGACGCAGATGAACCCGCGTGCGCCGCAAAAAGCCGTGCATTTCGGCGATGTGGCGATTGCCGATGTGTTTGACCTGCGCGGCTTCAACCTGAACGCCAAGCTCGACATCGACCCGGATTTCCTCAAGGCCGACGAGCACGATCATTCTGAACACGAGCACCATGATCACAACCATGCCGAAGGCGAGCACTGCAACCACCCCTCGCATGCCAAAGACGCCGGCGGTGGTCACCACCATCGCCATGACGACGACGTGAAAAGCTTTGTTTTTCGCTCCGACAAGGCGTTCAGCCCGGCCCGGCTGGAAGACTTCCTGGGCGCCATCGTCAATATTTACGGCCCGCGCATGCTGCGGTACAAAGGCGTATTGAATATGGAGGGTACCGACCGCAAGGTGATTTTCCAGGGGGTACACCAGCTGATGGGCAGCGACCTGGGTCCGGCCTGGGCCGAGGGCGAGAAAAAAACCAGCAAGATGGTCTTCATCGGCATTGATTTGCCGAAAGATATTTTCATGCAGGGTCTTGAGCAGTGTCTGGTTTGAGGTAGGCTGTTTGCTGAAAAGCGCAATCGCCCGTGCTGCACGCAGCGGCTGTACAGGACAGGCGACACGGACCTTGCGGAACCAGAAAAAGGGGCAACAGCGTCATGTTTATTACGATTGGCCGAAGTATTTTTGCTGCACCGGTGGTGTGCGCCGGACAGCCGCTACAATCGCGCGCCGAACCAAATACCCGGAAATCAGAATCGGGAGTTCAGTCACCTGTGATGCAGCCGGAACGCACCGCGAAATCGGTTTTCTGCCGCCAGGCGCCTGAGGCAAGGCAGACACACCAACCAGTCCGTCCGCGGCATGGTTGGCTACTAGACAGGCGGGGCGGCTCTCGGGCCGCTCAGCCAGGAAAAAGCCTCACAGTCAGAGTGAAGCCGATTTCGAGAGGAGACGAATCATGAAAGCCGCAGCCAAGACCGCGAAGAAAAAACCAGCAGCGCCAGCAAAAGCGCCTGCAAAGACCCTGTCCAAAACGACGGCAAAACCATCAGCCAGGAGCGGCTTGAAGATCAGTGTGAAGAGCGCCGTGAACGCCAGGCCGCTACCGAAAGTTGCCGCGAAGCCGGTTGCCAAGCCGGGCAAACCTGTCGCCAAACCAGGCAAATCTGCCAAACCTTCTGTCAAATCAACAGTTAATGCAACAGTCAAACCGGCAGCCAAGCCAGTCGCGTCGTCCAGGTCTGCAGCAGCCAGGCCAGCCCTGAAAAAAGTGCCTTCCGCTGTCAAGCCAGAGACCAAAAAATCCTCTGCCAAATCCGTTACCTCTGTGGTTAGCAAACACGCAGTGGCCAAACCGGTGCCGGCTAAAGCCGGAATCCCCGGCAAGCTGGCCAAACCCGAAACCAAATCAGTGATCAAATCCATTCCGAAATCTGCCGCCAAATCCGAATCAAAACCTCTTGCGGCCAGTGCCAAACCGGTCGCTCCCGCGAAAGTCGAAAAGCCGGCGGTGAAAACCCCTGCGGTGGCTGCCCCGGTGGCCATCCAGCCGGGTGGATTGTTGCCCCGTCCGCCGCTCAAGCCAGGTCGCAGAAGTTCGGCTCGCATTGCCTCGCATTCGCCGCCGCCCGCTCCCATGGTGCCCACGCATGCGCCCGACGCGGCCAAGGCCAGTTACTCGACCATCACCGAACGCCTGATTGCGCCGCCACCGCAGGCTGCCGCCAAAAAAGACCCCAGGCTGGCCAACAACTGGAAAATGAAGGATGGCGAAGCCTTGAGCGACGAGGAAGTCAAGGCCATGCCTGACTCCGAGTACATGAACGAAAAGCAGATGGCTTTCTTTCGCCACAAACTGTCGGTGCTCAAGCAGGAAATCCACAACAGCGCCGGCGAGACCACCGAGCACCTGCGTGAAGACACCGTCGTCGTGCCCGACCCGGCCGACCGCGCCACCATCGAAGAAGAGCATGCCCTCGAACTGCGAACCCGTGACCGCGAGCGCAAGCTGCTTAAAAAGATCGAGCAGTCCATCGACCGCATTGACTCGGGTGATTACGGATACTGCGACGAGACCGGCGAGGCGATTGGCGTCGGTCGCCTGATCGCGCGACCGACGGCGAATTTGTCGCTCGAGGCGCAGCAGCGCCGGGAACTTAAACAAAAAATGTTTGGTGACTGAAGCACTGTGCGCTCGCCGACCGCACTTTAATTTCCTACTTCTCTTTCTTTTCTTCATTTCTTTCTTTCATGTCTAAAGAAGAAACTGCGTCCGGTCTGTTGTCCAAGATGGTCAAGTTCGTGCGCAATCCAGCCACGAGTTGGTCCGAACTTGATCTGGCAGAGGCTGAGCGCGAAGATTCCTTGAGCAAGCAATTGCTCAAGGAAATGATTGAACGCAAGCGGCGAAACGACTTCGTGCGCAAGCGTGAATTTGACATGCTGCGCAAGATGCGAAAACGCGAAGCCTTGGCCGGCACTGACCCTGACGCAGCGGGAAGGCCTTCTTTCTTCCAGAGCAGCATGCCTTCCAAGCCGGACGACCGTGCAAGCACGCTGAAAAAAATCGACGAGATCGAAGCTCAAATGTCGATGCAATGGTGGAAGAATAAAAACGGCAGTGAGCCGGGGAGTGCTTCGCGTGCGCATGCCCCAACCCAAGCGGATAGGTTGACGGAGTTCCCCGGCGCGGCGCCCAAGTCTCCAGGCACCGGTTACGAATTGCCACGGGCTTACAGCGCCACCGTGCCTGCGAGCCTGCAGTCTGCGGTCCATCCGGCCCAAGCCCCGGCGGCGCCATTGCGCGCCATTTCGGCGCCATCGCAGGCACAGGCGCAAGCACCTCTGCGGGCGTTTACGCTGCCTCCGCTTTCGGATGCTGCGGCGTCCGTTGGCAGACAAGCCTCGTCTTCATTCGGATTCGCCAGTCCGGCGTCGGATTTTTCATCGTCGAAATTTTTCACTGTAGAAAACGGTGCAGTGTTCACCCACGACACTGAACTGGAAGAAGCCGCCATTCGCTTTGCCAACGGCGATGACGAAGGCGCTGAGGCTGGACTGCTCGACATTCTTGGTCCGGGGGGCTCGCGTCAGGACCACCCCGAAAGTTGGCTCACGCTGTTTGACTTGTACCGGGCCAGCGAGCAGCAAGACAAATTTGAACTTGCGGCGATTCAGTTCGTTGAGCGTTTTAATCGCTCGGCTCCGCAGTGGTTTTCAATGCCGGCGATGGTAAAGATGCTGGCCCCGCAGCGCGTGAAGACCAGCAACGGACCCACTTCCGACTGGATTTGTCCTTCGACTGTTGGCATTCAGACAGTGGCGGCCCTGAAGGCGGCGCTGGCGAAGGCTTCCATGCCGTGGTGTCTCGACTGGACCAACCTGAAAAGCATAGAAGCGCCGGCGGTCGAGCTTTTGTATCAGGTTTTCAGCAACTGGGCGACGCAACCGGTTCAGCTGCGTTTCATTGGCGACATGCAGTTGCAAAATGTCCTTCAGCGCGCCACGCCGTCCAACAACCGCAGCACGGTCCAGGACTGCTGGAAGCTTCGAATGCAGGCATTGCGCGTGACCCATCGGCCTGATGATTTCGAGCTCGCCGCACTTGATTTTTGCGTTACTTATGAAGTGTCTCCGCCCGCATGGGAAAGCGCGCGCTGTGAGTACAAGCCGCTCGATTCGACGGGCGACACGCTGGGGTCGGAAACCATCATCGGAGACGTTTCGCGTGATTTCGCAAGCTCACAACAAATGAGCCTTCCTGGCGGTGACAGTCAGCTCGATTCGCAGATGTCCGCATTGCGGCCCAGTAATGTGTTGTCAGTCGAGCTGTCAGGCGCAATTCAAGGCGATGCAATTGCGGTGCTGGACAAGCTGGGTCACAAGCTCCACGGCGCCGACATCATGCTCATCTCCTGCACCAAGTTAATCCGCGTGGATTTTTCTGCAGCCGGCACGCTGCTGAACTGGGTATCCGCACGTCAGGCAGAAAATCGTACGGTGCAATTTTCGGACGTCAATCGTCTGGTTGCCGCGATTTTCAACGTCATCGGCATCACCGAAAACGCCACGGTAGTGGTTCGCATCGACTGAACGCCAGCCATCTGCCGGGGCGCTGCTCCTGCTATTGTTTTAATAGCTGTCTGTGCTCGAAACACTTGGGCTGAAGGCTATTTCATCAAAACAAGAGGGTGCAGTTCCCTGTGTCCGCAATTGGCACGTGCTGGCGTCGCACCGAGGCCAATGTCGCAACATTTGCAGACCTGCTTTAACGCAACACTTTCACTGCAAGAGCTAAGTGCTTCATCTACAACAGTTTTTTACCGAAAATATTTTGTTAGAGGTTGATCTAAGTCCTTGATTTCATTGAAAAATAGTGTTTTAAATCACTTGTCTGGCAATGGATACCTGATAAAGTGGGAAGAAGTGCAATTTAGTGGTGATTTGCATTTCTCAAGGACTTTTTTCCCGTGTTTCAAGGTGCGTCTTCTCTAGCTCTCGACAATAAGGGTCGGCTGTCTGTGCCGACCCGGCATCGTGACGTACTGAGTGCGACCGCATCTAGCCAGCTGACGATCACCAAACACCCGCACGGCTGCCTGATGATTTTTCCCCGCAACGAGTGGGAAAAGTTTCGTGAGCGGATTGCGTCGATGCCGATGGAAGGGCAGTGGTGGAAGCGAATTTTTCTCGGCAATGCGATGGACGTCGATATGGACGCCACAGGCCGGGTGCTGGTGTCGCCCGAACTGCGCGCCGCCGCTGGCATTGGCAAGGACACAGTGTTGCTGGGGATGGGAGGACACTTTGAGCTTTGGGACAAGGCGACTTACCAGACCCAGGAAGCCGAGCAAATGAAGGGCGACATGCCCGATGTCTTCAGAGACTTTTCGTTTTAGAAAGACCGCGGTGAACGGCACGTGGACACACCGCACCGTCTTGTTGAATGAAGCCATTGCAGCGCTTCTCTCCAATCCAGACGGGCACTACATCGACGCAACCTTCGGTCGCGGTGGTCATTCTCGGCTGCTGCTGGAGCAACTGTCGCCGCAGGGCCGACTGACGGTGTTCGACAAGGATCTTGAAGCCATCGCCGTGGCGCGCAGCCTGGCTGATGCGCGGGTGAACGTCCGTCACGAAGGCTTTGCGCATCTGGCCGATCTGCCTGCAGCCAGCGCGGCCGGCGTGTTGCTGGATCTGGGCATCAGCTCGCCGCAGATCGACAACCCCACGCGCGGATTTTCATTTCGCTCGGAAGGCCCGCTCGACATGCGCATGGACACCACGCGTGGCCAGAGTGTGGCCGAGTGGCTGGCAGACGCATCGATAGAAACCATGACGGAGGTGATTCGTGACTATGGCGAAGAACGGTTTGCTGGGCAGATTGCAAAGGCGATTGATAGTCGCCGCTCGGCCCGCGGCCCTCTTGGAACCACCACCGACCTGGCCGAAGTCGTGGCTGGCGCGGTCAAAACCCGCGAGCCGGGTAAGGACCCTGCAACGCGCACATTTCAGGCTTTTCGGATTTACATCAATGCCGAGCTTGAAGAACTGGCGCGCGCGCTAGATGCCTCACTCACGGTACTGCAACCCGGAGGTCGTCTGGTTGTTATCAGTTTTCATTCGCTCGAAGACCGCATCGTCAAGCAATTCATCGCCGCGCAGTCGCGCGATGTGTTTGACCGCCGCGCACCGTTTGCCGAGCCGAAGGTGATGCGCTTCAAGGCGCTCGGGCGCACCAAGCCCAGCGACGAAGAAGTCGCCGCCAACCCGCGTTCGCGCAGTGCAGTCATGCGGGTGGCCGAGCGCACCGAGGCTGCAGCATGAACAGATTGAGTCTTGTTCTGCTACTGGCCGTCATGGCCAGCGCCCTGTACCTGGTGCATACGCAGTACGAGTCGCGCCGCTTGTATGTTGAGCTCGAAAAAGCTTTAGCGCAAAGCCGAAAGCTCGAATCCGACAACGAACGCCTGCAGGTCGAAAAGCGCGCGCAAGCGACGCCGCTGAGGGTAGAAAAACTCGCCAGAGACCGCCTGCAAATGCGCACCGCAACACCGGCTATCACCCAGTACGTGACGTACTCAAAAGTGGTGTCGCCCGAGGGGAATGCGCGTGAGTAGAAGCGTTCTTTATTCAGCCAGCCCACTACTGGCGAGCCGCACACCGGTGTGGCGCAGCAAATTCATCGTTGCAGGTATCGGCCTGGCTTTTGTCGGTCTGGCGGGCCGTGCTGCCTACATCCAGGTTTTCGGCAACGAGTTTTTTCAGCGGCAGGGCGAGGTGCGTTTTGCCCGCACGCTGGAACTGCCGGCCAATCGCGGACGCATTCTGGACCGCAACGGTTTGATTCTGGCCTCCAGCGTGCCCGCGCCCAGCATCTGGGCCATTCCTGAAGATGTCGACGCCAGCAAATCGCAACTCACGCAGCTGGCCAAGCTGCTGGAAATGCCGCTGTCGGAGCTGACTCAAAAACTCGGCGACGACGACAAAACCTTCGTCTGGGTCAAGCGCCAGGTCGATGAGCCCGTGGCGCTGAAAATTGCAGCGCTCGGCATCAAGGGCATTTACCAGCGCAAGGAATACAAGCGTCAGTACCCCGAGGGTGAAACCGTCTCGCATGTGGTCGGATTCACCAACGTGGAAGACCGTGGACAAGAGGGAATGGAGCTGCTTTTCAATAAGGACCTGGCGGGTCGCGCCGGCTCACGCCGCGTGATCAAGGACCGACTCGGTCGGGTCGTCGAAGGCGTGGGCGAACAAGTGCCACCGGTGGACGGCAGGGATTTGCAACTCAGCATCGACAGCAAGATGCAGTTCTTCGCCTACCAGAAGCTGCGCGACGCGGTGATCAGCAACAAGGCTGTGGCCGGCAGTGTCGTCGTGCTGGATGCTGTGACCGGTGAAGTGCTGGCCATGGCCAACTACCCGAGTTTTGTACCCGACAAGCGTCAGAACCTGACTGGGGCGCAGTTGCGCAACCGTGCGTTGACCGATACCTTTGAGCCGGGTTCAGTGATGAAGGCTTTTACCGTCGGCCTTGCGCTCGACACCCATCGGGTGACGCCGCAGACGCAGATTCAGACGGCACCCGGACGCATGCAGATTTCCGGCTCGACCATCAGTGACGCCCATCCGAACGGCATGCTGACGGTGGAGCAAGTGATCCAGAAATCAAGCAACGTCGGCACCGTGAAAATGGCGATGCAGATGCAGCCCCGCGAAATGTGGGAGACGTTTTCGCAGGCCGGATTTGGGCAAAAACCGCAAATCACTTTTCCCGGCGTAGTGTCCGGGCGCTTGCGGCCCTATAAAACCTGGCGGCCGATTGAGCAGGCGACGATGGCTTACGGCTACGGGCTGTCGGCGTCGCTGTTCCAGATGGCGCGTGCCTATACCGTCTTTGGTCATGATGGCCAGATCATTCCCGCGACCTTGCTCAAGAGCGATCAGCCTGCAGTCGGGGCGCAGGTTTTCTCGGCACGCACGGCGGGTGAAATTCGCAAGATGCTCCAAATGGCAGCGGGCCCCGGCGGTACTGGTCAGAAGGCCCAGACTTTGGGCTACTCGGTTGGCGGCAAATCGGGCACGGCTTACAAACAGGTCGGCAAGGGTTACGGCACCGCCGGAGACCGCAAATACCGCGGCTGGTTCGTCGGCATGGCTCCGATAGACAAGCCGCGCGTGATCGTCGCCGTGATGATCGACGAGCCGCGTGCCGGCAAATATTTCGGCGGTGATGTCGCGGCGCCGGTGTTCAGTGAAGTGGTGCAGCAAACCCTGCGCATGCAGGGCGTACAGCCCGACATGAGCGTAAAGCCGCAAATCATCACCAACCCGGTGGAGGAGTCGTTTTGACCGCCCGCCTCGACACGCCAGAGCAGGCGGCCGCCTGGCTGCGCAAGCACGTGCGCGGCAGCTTGCTGACCGACAGCCGGAAGCTGTCTGACGGTGACGGCTTCATTGCCTGGCCAGGTGCGGCTGCTGACGGCCGCTGCTTCGTTGCCGGGGCTTTGGCTGCAGGGGCCAGCGCGTGCCTGGTTGAGGACGACGGCGCATCGGGTTTTGATTTTCAGAACGACCGCGTTGCCACCTACGCAGGGCTCAAAGCGGCCAGCGGGTCGATTGCCGCCGCGTATTTCAAATCGCCCAGCCAGTATCTCGATGTGGTGGCCGTCACGGGCACCAACGGCAAGACATCGACCACCTGGTTTTTGGCGCAGGCGCTCGGCAAACTGGGACGTCGATGCGGCGTGGTCGGCACCCTGGGCATCGGAGAGCCCGGCGCGATGGTCTCGACCGGCCTGACCACGCCCGATCCGGTGCTGCTGCAGTCGCAACTTCGATATTTCGTCGACGAAGGCTTCGCTGCATGTGCGCTGGAAGCGTCGTCCATAGGCGTCGTCGAGGGACGGCTGGGTGCGATGGCCTTCGACGTCGCCGTGTTCCTCAATTTCACCCAGGACCACTTGGATTTCCATGGTTCCATGCCGGCCTACTGGGACGCGAAGAAATCCCTTTTCAACTGGCCCGGACTCAAGGCGGCGGTGATCAATATCGACGATCCGAAGGGGCATGAACTCAATGAGTGCTTGGCCGATAGCGGTCTTGATGTATGGACATTTTCCTGTGAGCCATCGCCCGCGATGGCGCGTCTGCAGGCGCGGGGGCTCACATATGGTGACGGCACCTTGAGTTTTGATGTCGTCGAGGGAGCGCAGGTGTTCCGCATTGCAACCCGCATGGTGGGTAAGTTCAACGTTTCCAATTTACTAGCCGCTATGGCCAGCATGCGCGCCATGAACCTGCCTCTTGACAAAATTGTTGCTGCTTGTGTTGACCTTGAACCGGTCCCTGGCCGGATGGATGCCCTGGCAGTGGACGGACTTCCGATGGTCGTGGTGGACTATGCGCACACCCCGGACGCGCTGGAAAAAGTCCTGACCGCATTGCGGCCGGTCGCTCAGAGCCGAAGCGGTCAGCTCTGGTGTGTCTTCGGTTGCGGCGGTGACCGGGACCGCGCCAAGCGACCGCTGATGGCCGCGATGGCCGAAAAATACGCAGACAACATCGTTGTTACCAGCGATAACCCGCGGACAGAAGATCCGCTAGCCATCATTGGTGAAGTGTTGGCTGGATTAAAGCGGCGCGATGCCGCGCAGATTGAAGCAAACCGGTCGCTTGCCATCAGTTCCACATTGAGCCGGGCTAGGCCTCAAGACGTGGTGCTGCTGGCCGGAAAAGGCCATGAGCAGTTTCAGGAAATCAATGGAATAAAGCTTTTGTTTTCTGACATGGCTCATGCGCAAACCGCACTGAACGTGCGCACCAATACCGCCCAGCTGGAGCGCCCGGCATGATGAGCCTGCAACAGGCGCAACGCTGGCTGCCTTTAGCGCAGATCGTGGGTAGCGGCGCGGTCCGTTTTAATCGCGTTCATAGCGACACGCGCACGCTTCAAAGCGGCGACCTGTTCGTGGCCTTGAGAGGCGACAATTTTGATGCGCACGACTTTCTGCAGCAAGCCCGCGACAAAGGCGCGGTGGCTGCATTGGCGCATCACGGCCTGCTTGAATCCGGTTTGCCTGGGCTGGAAGTCGCCGACTCAAGACTCGCCCTCGGTGAACTGGCTGCAGCCTGGCGTGCGCAGTTCACGCTGCCGCTGATTGCCGTCACTGGAAGCAACGGCAAGACCACGTTAACCCAGATGATTGCCTCGATTCTGCGCGCCTGGAAAGCAGACGGCGCCTTTGCGACCGAGGGTAATTTCAACAACGACATCGGGCTGCCGTTGACGCTGCTGCGTTTGCGCTCGTCGCACCAGGCTGCGGTGGTGGAACTGGGCATGAATCACCCAGGTGAGATTGCCTATCTGGCCGCATTGACCAGACCCACGGTGGCTGTGGTCAACAACGCCCAGCGTGAGCATCTCGAATTCATGTCGACCGTTGAAGCAGTGGCACGTGAAAACGGAACCGTTCTGCAGGCACTCGATGCCTCGGGTGTCGCAGTCTTTCCAGCCGATGACGACTACACGAGGGTCTGGCGTGAGATTGCAGGCGCCCGACGAACCCTGACTTTTGCACAAAGTGGCGAAGCCGATGTGACGGCGACCGCGCTCTGGACCGACGCTGGCTGGCAGGTCGCCGCCCGTACGCTCGCCGGGCCGCTGGAATTTAACCTGCACATCGCAGGAAGGCACAACGTGAAGAACGCCCTGGCTGCGGTTGCCTGTGCGTTGGCAATTGATGTTCCGCTGGCCTGCATTGCGCAAGGCCTGTCGGCTTTTGTGCCCGTCAGGGGTCGCTCGCGCTCCCTACAGATAAGTCTTCCCGGACATGTTTTGACTCTGATCGATGACACCTACAACGCCAACCCTGATTCCATGAAAGCTGCCATTGATGTGCTGGCCGAGTTGCCCGGCCCCCGCCTGCTTGTCATGGGTGATATGGGGGAGGTGGGTGACCAGGGCCCGCGCTTTCATCGTGAGGCGGGCGAGCAGGCGTGGGCAGCCGGTATCGAGATGCTGTTCACGATCGGAGCCCAGTCTGCACAAGCGCATGCCGCTTTCGGGTCAAGTCGACATTTTGAGACGATGGACGAACTGAACGCGGCCGTCCTTGCGCAAGTGCCGAAGTCGGTCAGCGTGCTGGTGAAGGGGTCGCGCTTCATGAAGATGGAGCGGGTAGTTCAGACCATCGACGCGTCCGCGCAAAAACACAGCCTGGGGAATGCGCATGCTGCTTAGCCTGGCTCAATGGCTTCAGTCGGTCTCGCCCGAGTTCGGCTCTTTCCGGGTATTTCAGTACCTCACATTTCGCGCCGTCATGGCCGCGTTGACGGCGTTGCTGATTGGTTTGATCGCCGGTCCGTTCGTGATTCGCCGCCTGATATCGCTGAAGATCGGCCAGCCGATTCGTGAATACGCGATGCAAACGCATTTGAGCAAAACCGGCACACCAACGATGGGCGGCGTGCTGATTTTGTTATGCATCGGCATTTCGACTTTGCTATGGGCTGATCTGTCGAATCGCTTTGTCTGGATCGTCATGGTAGTGACACTCGGATTCGGCGCCATTGGCTGGGTCGACGACTGGCGCAAAGTGGTATTGAAAGACCCGGAAGGCATGCGTTCACGGGAAAAGTATTTCTGGCAATCGGTAGTGGGCCTGGTGGCTGCGCTGTACCTGGTTTTCAGTATTTCTGAAAGCTCCAACCTGCGCGTGCTCCAGCTGTTCCTTAGCTGGGTGCAGTCGGGCTTTGATGTGAATCTACCCCCTAAAGCGGGCCTGCTGGTGCCCTTTGTCAAAGAGATCAGCTATCCGCTCGGCGTATTCGGGTTTGTCATCCTGACTTATCTGGTGATCGTGGGCTCCAGCAACGCCGTCAACCTGACCGATGGCCTCGATGGCCTGGCCATCATGCCGGTCATCATGGTGGGTTCGGCACTGGGCGTGTTCGCTTATGTGACAGGTAGTTCGGTCTACTCGAAATACCTGTTCTTCCCGCACATCCCTGGTTCTGGCGAGTTGCTTATTTTTTGTTCGGCCATGGCGGGTGCCGGCCTGGCTTTTCTGTGGTTCAACACGCATCCGGCGCAGGTCTTCATGGGCGATGTAGGCGCACTCGCGCTTGGCGCCTCGCTGGGCACCATCGCCGTGATCGTGCGACAGGAAATCGTGCTGGCCATCATGGGCGGAATTTTCGTCGTGGAAGCGCTGTCGGTGATGCTTCAAGTAATTTATTTCAAGTACACCCGGATGCGTTTCGGTGAGGGCCGGCGCCTTCTGAAAATGGCACCGCTGCATCACCACTTTGAAAAAAGTGGCTGGAAAGAAACGCAGGTGGTGGTTCGCTTCTGGATTGTCACCATGCTGCTGTGTCTGGTGGGGCTTTCAACCTTGAAGCTGCGATGAACCCGCTGGCGCACAAGAACATTCTCGTGCTGGGGCTTGGCGCTTCGGGCTTGGCCATGGCGCGCTGGTGCGCGCGCGAAGGTGCGACTGTTGTTGTGGCCGACACGCGTGAGGCGCCGCCGCAGCTGCTGGCATTGCAGGCGCAAGTGCCTTCGGCGATCTTCGTCCACGCCGCACTGGATGAAGCCCTGCTGCGGCGGAGCGCGTTTGACCTGGTGCTGAAAAGCCCGGGTCTGGCGCCTGCTTCAATCGCTGCGCTGACAACCGCAGCGGTCGCAGCCGGCATTCCCTGCGGCGGCGAACTCAGTCTGTTTTCGCAAGCCTTGGCCGACTTGAAAGCGGCCGAAGCTTACGCGCCTGAAGTGATTGGCATCACTGGAACGAACGGTAAAACGACCGTGACTTCGCTCACGGGCCTGTTGGTGCAGCACGCTGGCAAGTCAGTGGCCGTGGCTGGCAATATCGGGCCGACCCTGCTGGACACGCTCACCGAAAAACTCGATGGCCGGCGCAATGGCGAGACCTTGCCAGACGTGTGGGTGCTTGAACTGTCAAGCTTCCAGCTGGACGGCTGCAGAAATTTCGAACCCGGCGTGGCCACAGTTCTGAACCTCACGCAAGATCACCTGGACTGGCACGGCACGCTGGCCGCCTACACGGCAGCCAAGTCGCGCATATTCGGCAGCGGGCTGATGCTGCTCAACCGCAATGACCCGCTGGTGATGGCGGCGCTGCCGCCGCTGGTCAAGGGCCGCCAGCTGCGCAACTACATCACTTTCGGCGCCGACGAGCCGACGCGCCCAGGCGACTACGGCATCCAAACGGCCAATGGCATGACCTGGCTGGTCCGGGCTATCGAAGCTGACGAGACAGTGAAGCGGCGCAAGGACGAAGAGATGGTTTTGCATATCCAGCGTTTCATGCCGCTCGAGGCACTGCGCATCCGTGGGCGGCACAACGCCACCAACGCGCTGGCCGCATTGGCGCTGGCTACGGCGGCCGGATGTCCGCTGGCGCCGATGTTGCACGGCTTGCGCGAATACCGGGGCGAGCCCCATCGCGTGGAATCGGTAGCGGTCTTTGGCGATGTCGAATACTTTGATGACAGCAAAGGAACCAATGTCGGCGCGACTGTCGCGGCGTTGCAGGGCCTGGGAGTCGAGCGCAAGCTGGTGTTGATCGTCGGTGGTGAAGGCAAGGGGCAGGACTTTTCACCGCTGGCCGAACCCGTGTCCCGATATGCCAGGGCAGTGATTTTGATCGGGCGTGACGCGGGCCTTCTCCGGGCAGCCCTTGAAAGCAGTGGCGTCGAATTGCTGGACGCCGACAGCATGGAATCCGCCGTAGCGATTGCGCAAGGCCATGCCAACGCCGGGGATGCGGTGCTGATGTCGCCCGCTTGTGCCAGCTTCGACATGTTTGACAACTATGAGCACCGCGCCGGCGTATTTTGCGATGCTGTTCACGCGCTGGCCCACGACCAGGGGATGGTGCTATGACATCCGTTTCGCGTCTGGTGAGCTGGTTCTCGGGTGCTGCGCCGGCCGCTGCTGATGTGCTTCCGGTTCGGCTGGGGTCGCACAGCCTGTCACGCACACCTGCCACGCCGCATCGCATGGCCGGGTTTGATCAGGCCCTGGTCTGGGTCACGGTGGCGCTTTTGATGGCGGGCCTGGTGATGGTGTATTCGGCAACCATTGCCATGCCCGACAACCCGAAATTTGCCCGTTACGCGCATACCCATTTTTTGCTGCGACACGTGTTGTCCCTGAGTGCTGTCTTCATCGTCGCGGTCCTTGTCTTTCAGGTGCCGATCACTGTCTGGGAAAAGCTGGCGCCCTGGCTTTTTATTCTCTCGCTGCTGCTTCTGGCATTGGTGCTGGTGCCCTTTATCGGCAAGGGCGTCAACGGCGCCAGGCGCTGGATTGCGATTGGATTCATGAACTTTCAACCCTCAGAGCTGGCCAAGTTCGCGGTGCTTTTGTATGCCGCCGACTACATGGTCCGAAAAATGGAGGTCAAGGAGCGCTTCTTCCGCGCTGTCATGCCAATGGCGTTCGCTGTTGCGATTGTGGGTCTGCTGCTGCTGGCAGAACCCGACATGGGCGCATTCATGGTGATCTCGGTCATCGCCATGGGAATTTTGTTTCTTGGCGGCGTCAATGCGCGAATGTTTTTCGTCATTGCGGCTGTCGTGGTGGTCGCATTCGCGCTGATGGTGATGCTCAGCGAGTGGCGGCGCGAGCGGATTTTTGCTTACCTGGATCCGTGGAGCGACAAGTATTCGATGGGCAAAGGCTACCAGCTGTCGCACTCGTTGATTGCGTTTGGGCGTGGCGAGATTTTTGGCGTTGGCCTGGGCGGAAGCATTGAAAAACTTCATTGGCTGCCCGAAGCGCATACCGACTTTCTGATGGCGGTGATCGGCGAAGAATTCGGCCTGGTGGGTGTGGTGCTGGTGATTGGTCTTTTCATGTGGATGACGCGGCGCATCATGCACATTGGCCGCCAGTCGATTGCGCTCGACCGCTTATTCGCCGGGCTGGTCGCTCAGGGCGTGGGTATCTGGATAGGGTTCCAGGCCTTCATCAATATCGGTGTCAATCTCGGCGCGCTGCCGACCAAGGGGCTGACGCTGCCGCTAATGAGCTATGGCGGCTCGGCCATCCTGATGAATCTGGTGTCGCTGGCGGTCGTATTAAGAATTGATTACGAAAACCGGTTGCTGATGCGGGGAGGCAGGGCATGACAAGCCAGCGCTGCGCTTTGGTGATGGCTGGCGGTACCGGCGGTCATATTTTTCCCGGTCTGGCTGTGGCCGAAGCCCTGCGCGAGCGCGGCTGGCGCGTTCATTGGCTGGGTGGCAAAGGCACGGCGTTGCATCCCAGCATGGAAAGCCAGTTGGTGCCGCCGCGTGGCTTTGTGTTTGAGTCGATTGACTTCTCGGGTGTGCGCGGCAAGCGCCCGGCTACGCTGGTCTTTTTGCCGCTGCGCCTGCTCAAGGCCTTCTGGCAAAGCATTCAGGTCGTCAGGCGCGTCAAGCCTGATGTGGTGCTGGGTCTGGGCGGCTACATCAGCTTTCCTGCCGGCATGATGAGCGTGCTGCTGGGCAAGCCGCTGGTGCTGCATGAACAAAATTCAGTCGCTGGCCTGGTCAACAAGGTGCTGGCCGGCGTCGCTGATCGCGTCTTCACCGCCTTTCCTGGCGTGCTAAAAAGGGCTGAATGGATTGGCAATCCGCTGCGCCCGGCCTTCACCCGGCAGCCTGGTCCCGAGGCGCGATTTGCCGGGCGTATTGGCCCCCTGAAACTGCTCGTTGTCGGCGGCAGTCTGGGTGCCAAGGCGCTGAACGACCTGGTGCCGAAGGCGCTGGCGCTGATCCCTGCCAAAGAGCGGCCCATCGTTACGCATCAAAGTGGCACCCGGCAGCTCGAAGCCCTGCGAGCGAACTACCAGGCGGCTGGTGTGCAGGCTGAACTCACGCCCTTCATTGAAGATACCGCGCAGGCCTTTGCTGATGCCGACCTGATCATTTGCCGGGCGGGTGCCAGTACGGTGACTGAAATTGCAGCAGTGGGTGCCGCTGCGCTGTTCGTGCCTTTTCCTTCAGCGGTGGATGACCACCAGACCACGAACGCGAAGTTCCTGGTGGATCAGGGCGGCGGCTGCCTGGTTCATCAGCGCGACCTGAATCCGGAAAAGCTTGCACACTTGCTACAAAAAACAGAGCGATCTACGCTTGTTTTATACGGGCTACAGGCCAAAAATATGCAAAAAACGGAAGCCACGGCGCGGATGGTGGCTGCCTGCGAGGAGATTGCCCGATGAAGCACGCTGTCAAACATATTCACTTTGTCGGCATCGGTGGCTCGGGCATGTCTGCCATCGCCGAAGTGCTGCACAACCTGGGCTATGTCGTGTCCGGATCGGACCAGCTGGACAGCGTCACGCTGCGTCGGCTGGCCAAGCTTGGCATTCAGACCCGTGTGGGGCATTCGCCGGCCAACGTGGCTGGCGCTGACGCGGTGGTGACTTCAACCGCCGTGAAGGCCGACAACCCGGAAGTGATTGCCGCCACCCTGCAGCGCATCTCCATCGTGCCGCGTGCCCTGATGCTGGCCGAACTGATGCGCCTCAAACGCGGCATTGCGATTGCCGGCACGCACGGCAAAACCACTACCACCAGCCTGGTCGCCAGTGTGCTGGTCGAAGCCGGACTCGACCCGACCTTCGTGATTGGCGGCCGGCTCAACAGCGCGGGCGCCAACGCGCGTTTGGGCAGTGGTGACTACATCGTTGTCGAGGCCGATGAGTCGGACGCTTCTTTCCTGCACCTGCTTCCGGTGATGGCCGTCGTCACCAACATTGACGCCGACCATATGGAAACCTATGGCCATGACTTCGAGCGCCTGAAGGGCGCATTCGTCGACTTTCTGCATCGCATGCCGTTTTATGGAACCGCCATTTTGTGTACCGACGATGCGGCGGTTCGCGACATCGTGCCGAAAGTGACCTGTCCCATGACCAGCTACGGCTTCGGCGAAGACGCGCAGGTGCGTGCGCTTGATGTGCGTGCGATTCATGGCCAGATGCATTTCACGGTGCGCCGCCGCAATGGCGTGACCTTGCCCGATCTGCCCATCGTGCTGAACCTGCCTGGTCGTCACAACGTGCTCAACGCGCTGGCAGCGATTGCCGTGGCGGTTGAGCTGAACGTGCCTGACGACGCGGTGCAACGCGCATTGGCCAGCTTTGCCGGTGTCGGGCGGCGTTTTCAGAGTTATGGCGATCTGCCGGCAGCAGGCGGCGGCAGCTTCCGCGTCGTGGACGACTACGGGCACCACCCGGTCGAAGTGGCGGCCACACTGGAAGCGGCTCGCGGTGCCTTTCCCGGCCGACGGCTGGTGCTGGCTTTCCAGCCGCATCGCTACACCCGAACGCGTGATTGTTTTGAGGATTTCGTCAAGGTGATTGGCGCGGCTGATGCCGTGCTGCTGGCAGAAGTCTATGCGGCTGGTGAGACGCCCATAGTCGCCGCCGATGGCCGGGCTCTGGCGCGCGCACTGCGGGTGGCCGGCAAGCTGGAGCCGATCTTCGTCGACGACATCACCAGCATGCCGCAAGTCATCGCCGACAACGCCAGGGACGGCGACGTGGTGCTTTGCATGGGCGCAGGGTCCATCGGAACGGTGCCCGCCAAACTGCTTGATCTGCTACAAAATAAAGAGCAGCTTGCGCAAGAAGGACATGGGCTATGAGCCTTAAATCTTCTGAAACTTTCGAATTCGGTAAGGTGGCGGTGCTGATGGGCGGTGCGTCGGCCGAGCGCGAGGTGTCGCTGATGTCGGGTAACGGGGTGCTGCAAGCCTTGCGGGCGAGCGGTATCGATGCGCACGCCTTTGATCCAGCCGAGCGCGATCTGCTTGAACTCAAAGGCGATGGTTTTACGCGCTGCTTCATTGCGCTGCATGGCCGCTTCGGTGAAGACGGCACCGTGCAGGGCGCACTGGAACTGCTGGGCATTCCGTACACCGGCTCGGGTGTCATGGCGTCCAGCATGGCGATCGACAAGGTCATGACCAAGCGCGTGCTGCTGGCGCAGGGGCTGCCGACGCCGAAATATGTATTGCTGCGCCAGGGTGCTTATGAGCATGCCGCTGTTGATGCGCTGGCCGATGAACTGGGCTTGCCGCTGATCATCAAGCCCGCGCGCGAAGGCTCGTCGATTGGCCTGACCAAAGTGACCGAGCGCTCGGCCCTGGCAGCGGCGGTGGCACTGGCTGGACGGCTCGATGCCGACATTTTGTGCGAGCAGTTCATCGACGGTGACGAGGTGACCTGCCCGGTTTTGGGCACCGGCAGTCGGGCACGCGCCCTGCCGGTTATTCGCATCGTCGCGCCCGAGGGCAACTACGACTATCAAAACAAATACTTCACCAACACCACCAAATACCTGGTGCCTTGCGGACTGCCGGCCGGCGAAGAGTCGGCCATTCAGCAACTGGTGCTGGATGCATTCAACACCCTGACTTGCCGTGGCTGGGCCAGGGCCGATGTGATGATCGACAAAGCCACGCGCAAGCCCTATTTGCTGGAGATCAATACCTCGCCGGGCATGACCAGCCATTCGCTGGTCCCGATGTCTGCACGCGCCGACGGACTTTCTTACGA
>JANPFZ010000014.1:0-16154 GCA_031423655.1 Polaromonas sp. | reverse complement strand
CTTTGCCCAAGGTGCTGCACCGCATTGCGGGCGAATCAATGCTGGGCCACGTTTTGGCGCGCGCAAATGAACTTCAACCACAATGGTTTCGTTCATCCGAAACCGTCGCCGAAAATTCCAAAGCCGACGGCTGTACCTTTCGGCAACTCTGCCGGGAGACTTATGATGCATTTCTACGCTACAAATTTAATAGCTGCTTACGCTCTATTTGCCTGGGCTGGCGCCGCTTTTTCTGCTGGATCTGCGTGTTCGGCCAGTTCAGGCGACAAGATTACGCCCGTGATCGAGCTGTACACATCCGAGGGCTGCAGCTCTTGCCCACCGGCTGACCAGTGGGCCTCATCGCTCAAAAACAGCGGCGCTGTGGTTCAGGCTTTTCACGTCGGCTATTGGGACTACATCGGCTGGGTGGACCGTTTTGCCGCGCCAACACACACCACTCGCCAGCGTGAAGTGGCCGCCTTCAACCAGTTGCGCGGCATCTACACGCCCCAAGTGGTGCTTAACGGCAAAGACTGGCCAGGCTGGCACGGCTCGAAGGCCATCCTGACCGCAAACAAGGTCGCGCGTGTCAGCATCATGCTCAAACAGGTGGACGCTGATCGTTTTGAGGCACGTGTGGCACCTGCTGTCGGCGCGGGCGCCCTGTCTTGGTCAGCCTACTGGACGGTGACAGAAAACGGGCACAACTCGAAGGTCCAGGCGGGCGAAAACGCGGGCGAGTTTTTAAAGCATGACTTTGTTGTGCGCCAGTACACCCAGGCTGGCGACTACACCACCACTGACAACAAACCACAGATGCTGGCACTGCGCAGTATTGCGGCCGCACCTAGCCATCAGCGGCAGATCAATCTGGTGGTTTTTGACAAGAAATCCGGGGAGACGATGCAGGCAGTGAGCCTGCAATGCGCCGGATGACAGAGTGCAGAGTGAATGCAGATCGACGGCAACCCGGACCTGCCTTGGTTAATGGCTACTGTGGTTAATGGATCAGGCCGAAATGTAATGCTCTGAAGTCAGCGGCAAAGTAAACCGGACGCGCGTTCCAGCGCCAAGCTTGCTGGCGATGATCAATTCGCCGCCGCTTGCCTTGGCCCGCCGGCGCATGCTGGTCAACCCCTTTCCGGTCGGGCGCCCCTGCTGGTCACGAACAATTCCAGACCCGTTGTCACGAACCTCAAGCACCATGTGTTCATTTTCACGAACAAACCGGCACACCACTTCCACGGTGGATGCGTTGGCGTGCCGCATGACGTTGGCCAGACTTTCCTGCGCGATGCGAAGCACCTGCTGAGCCTTCTCGCCACGTACCGCTTCAAGTTCGACACACATGTCCACCTTCCAGGACATGACGATACCCAGCTTGTCCAGCGAATGCTGTACGCGGTAGCGCAACCGGCCCAGCGCTTCAACCACGCTGTCGTTGCCGCTGTCCATGGCGTCCACCGTCATTTTCAAATCGAGCAGGCAATTTTCAAGCGCCAGAGCCACCGCCTGCTGCTGCGGCGCCTTGTCGTCGAGCGACGAAAGAATGCTGACCAGCTGCGAGGCTACGCCGTCATGCAGGTCCTGTGCAATGCGGCGCCGCTCGCCCGCAACTGCAGAGGCGGCGACATCCATCTGACTGTGATCAAAGCTGGTGTGCCTTTGAAACCCGCTGCTTTCCACAAACATGGACTCCGACGTTTCCGCGCGATAAGTCACAAGGTGCCACATCACCAGCAGGAAAGCAGCGTAGAAAAGTTGCAGCAAGCCAATTCGACCGGCTCCGGTGCCCATCAGGACATTGTCCAGGCAGATGCCGATACCCAACACACCGCCGGCTAGCGCCAGCCAGCTGCGGTAGTTGCGGGTGACATAAACCTGTCTGGCGATGCTGGCCACGAGCACTACAGCGGCGAACAGGTTGAGCATGATCCAGAAGTCATTTGCCGTTTGCTGCCCACTGCTGCCCCAGTGGTTCCAGTTCAGCGCCACGCCGCCTGCAATAGCCTGCGCGGCCAGCGCCAGCGTTGAAACTCGTCCCGCCAGCCCCGCGCTGGTCAGCAAAAAAGAAGAGATGCTGATGATGAGCACCTGAAAGCCCGCGTCCGTGACGTACGCGCTCTGGCGGCTGCTGCCGACAAATTCAACAGCGGTGCTGACAACCAGATGCGCCACCCAGGTCACCGCCGCAACGGCAAGCGACAGATCGATGGGATTGCGGTGCCTGAGCCAGGCGTTCCACGAACCCCAGAGCGCGACTACGGCCAGCAAGGAACCTATCAGGGCACTGGCGAGCACCAGGCTGTTGTGCGCCGCTGGGGACATGTCGAGCCCAGTCTTTAGCTAAAAAAGCCCGCGGTGAACCGCATAGCTCACGGCTTGCGCGCGGGTGCGAACCTGAAGCTTGCGGTAGATGTTTTTGATGTGCGTGTTGACGGTTTGGCAGCTGATGGCGAGTCTGACGCCGATCTCACCACTGGTGTAACCCGCAGAGACCATCTTCAGCACACCCTTTTCGCGTTCGGAGAGCTTTTCGCGATGTGCGCCCTCTGCCAGCTGCGCCACTTCCGGCTGGTGCTCCAGCTTTTGCAGCAGCCGCCGCGCCAGGCTCGGAGTAATCGATGCCCCGCCGTTGACGACCTGCAAGACAGATTGGGGAATATTGCCGAACCACGAATTTTTGACCAGGAAGCCGGTGGCTCCCAGCTCGAAGGCGCGCAGTGTGTGCTCTTCGTCTTCCATCGCCGAAATTACGATCGCCTCTGCCATGGGGCGCACGATTTTCATATGCTCGATCAGGTCGAAGCCATTACCATCGCCGAGGTTGAGATCCACCAGCATGACATCGAATTCGTGCTGCATGATGAGGCGACGGCCCTCCTTGACGCTGCTGCCTACGCCAACCAGATCGGTCCGCAGGTCGCCCAGCAGTTCGCGCGAAACCACGCTGCGCATGTTGGCGTCGTCATCGACCAGCAGCACGCGGACCGGCGCTCCGGGTTGCCCCACCAGAAAGCCCGGCCACATCGAGTTCGAAAAGTCGTTCGTCGAGTTTCCGAAGTCTGCCTGCCCGTGCGAATCTTGAGTCTTCAGCGATCGAGTCGTCGCCGTTTGAAACAGGTTTTCCATACTCCCCTCACTTCTCATGTTGTTGCCACAGATGGCTGGCTATTGAATTGCTCTTTTCTTCTGCTGGCGTAGTCGGCTTAACTCG
The DNA here is from genome assembly GCA_031423655.1 of Polaromonas sp. Lineage (GTDB taxonomy): Bacteria > Pseudomonadota > Gammaproteobacteria > Burkholderiales > Burkholderiaceae_C > Polaromonas. Next base: position 12,955 of record JANPFZ010000014.1, on the reverse strand, counting down.
GTTTTCACCAGCTTTTAATCGTTCCTAGAGGTAGTGCATGCTGCCCGCAATTTTTGTCACCTGCGTGACACCCTCTAACCACTATTCTCATCACATATTGTTGTAAAAGATAGTGACTTTCGTCACCCCAGTCATGTAATTAAAACCCGTAGCGTGTGTTAGTTTTGGTTCAGACCGAAACAAAAAAATAGATACATAATATTACAGTTTCGGCAAAAAACGTCAATTTATCACTGGTATTCCTTTGTGAGATGGGTTTTTTTGGATTCTTTATAGCTATTTTTACACTTTATTAAGTGCATCAGTCCTCACTTTCCGCAAGCAAATGTATCTTGGTTTTTATCTAAAAGTCTCTCGACTTACGCGCTTTTTAGCCCATATCAACATGTATCAGCGGCCTCGTGTCTGTAGGCCAATAGCTCTTTCTTTTGTCATCCACACACCCCAACCAAAGTATTTAATTTTGCGCAAATGTGTGTAGACATTTCAAGACGTTCGCAAGTGACGCTCGAATGCCGCCATCTCGAAGGCCGCTGACTGTCAAAAAGCTCTCTGCAAATCCCTTGCATGACTTCCTGGCGTCCAGAATCGCTACGCGGCGCCAAATCCTCGACAGGCAGCGGTTAAACGGCAGTGCTTGTACAGCCTGCCCAGCCAGCCTTCATACTGGTGCGCCCCCACTTCACCAGCTGAATTGCGCACCCCATGAGTAAAACCTCCACCGAAAAAAGCAAAATCCGTTTCCTGCTGCTTGAAGGCATTCACCCATCGGCTGCCGCCGTGCTTGAAGCGGCCGGCTACACCCAGATAGAAAGCCTGCCCGGTGCGCTGACTGAAGAGGAGCTAAAGATAAAAATCGCCGACGCACACTTTGTCGGCATTCGCTCGCGCACCCAGCTCACCGCTGATGTGTTCGCCCACGCGACCAGGCTCGCGGCTGTGGGCTGCTTTTGCATCGGTACCAATCAGGTTGACCTGAACGCTGCCCGCGAACGTGGCATTGCGGTGTTCAACGCGCCGTTTTCAAACACGCGGTCGGTGGCTGAACTGGTATTGGCTGAAGCCATCTTGCTGCTACGCGGCATTCCCGAAAAAAGCGCGGTGGCGCATCGCGGTGGCTGGCTGAAAACGGCTGACAACGCCTACGAGATTCGCGGCAAGACACTCGGCATCGTCGGTTACGGCTCCATCGGCACGCAGCTCTCGGTGCTGGCTGAGGCGCTTGGCATGCAAGTGGTATTTTTCGACGTCGTCACCAAGCTTTCGCTGGGCAACGCCAGACAGATCAGTCGCTTGCATGATCTCTTGGGCCAGTCGGATGTGGTGAGCCTGCACGTGCCCGAAACGCCCGCGACTGAGTGGATGATAGGCGCGCCCGAGATCGCGGCGATGAAACTCGGCAGCGTGCTGATCAACGCATCGCGCGGGTCGGTGGTCAGGATCGAGCCGCTGGCCGCAGCGCTGAAAGCCAAAAAATTGCTGGGCGCCGCCATCGACGTGTTTCCGGTCGAGCCGCGCAGCAACAGGGACCTGTTCGAGTCGCCACTGCGCGGGCTAGACAACGTGATTTTGACGCCACACGTTGGTGGCTCGACGATGGAAGCGCAGGAAAATATCGGCATCGAAGTGGCCGAAAAACTCGTCAAGTACAGCGACAACGGTACCTCAACGTCGTCAGTGAACTTCCCGGAAGTCGCCCTGCCCGCCCACCCCGGCAAGCACCGGCTGCTCCATGTTCACCGCAACGTGCCTGGCGTGCTGGCTGAAATCAACAAGGTTTTTTCCGATAACCAGATCAACATCGCGTCGCAGTATTTGCAGACTAATGAAGCGGTGGGTTACGTGGTGATAGACATTGACGCCGCGCATTCGGATCTGGCTCTGGCCAAACTGGCGGATGTGCAGGGCACGATCCGCACGCGGGTTCTTTTTTAGCGCAAACCCAGCCGCTATTAATACGATAGCTGCTTGCGCACGTCCCACCTGAGCTAAAGGCCTTTTTGGCTTAAAGAAAGAGCCCCGCAAGTCCTTTTCAAATGCCCGCCGTCAGCTGACTTTGGCTGTGTCCAGCCCCGCCAGCACCTTGTCCAGCGTCAGCGGAAATTCGCGAATGCGCACGCCGCAAGCGTTGTAAACCGCATTCGCCACGGCAGCGCCGGCCCCACAAATCCCCAGCTCACCGATGCCCTTGATCTTTAGCGGATTGGTCTTGTCATCCACTTCACTCAGAAAGTGAATTTCGACGGCGGGGATGTCTGCATGCACCGGTATGTGGTATTCGCCCAGGTCCTGGTTGACGAAATGGCCATCGCGTTTGTCGATGATTGCGTCTTCGTGCAGGGCCGAACCCACCCCCCAGATCATTGCGCCCATGGCCTGACTTTTCGCCGTCTTCTCGTTCAGAATGCGGCCGGCCGCGAACACACCCAGCAGTCGGCGGGTGCGAATTTCGCCGGTGTCTCTGTTCACCGCTACCTCGGCGAAATGCGCGCCATAAGCCTGCTGCGAAAACTCTTTGGCCATCGCGCCGTTTTTGATCTCACCGCTGGCTTTGAGGCCCGGCACACCCGCCAGCGAACCCAGCGATTCGGATTTGCCACCGCCAGAAACGCGCCCATCGGCAAAGGTCGCGTCAGCCACTTTCACGCCCAGCTTTCCGGCCAGCTTTTCGCGCAGATGGGTACACGCATCAAACAGACCAGAGCCCGAACTGGCCGCGCCCCACGAGCCGCCCGAACCCGGCGTGGCGGGGAAGTCGCTGTCGCCCAGCTCCATGCGCACGCGCTCCATCGGCAGGCCCATCATCTCAGCGGCGATCTGGCTCAAGACGGTATAGCTGCCGGTGCCGATGTCGGTCATCGCCATCCTCACCGTGAGCAGGCCCTGGCGGTTCAGCTCGACGTCGCATTTCGACGCTTCCATCACGTTCGAGCGAATGGCAGCAGCCATGCCCATGCCGACCAGCCACCGGCCCTCAAGTGTTTGTCCCGGATTGGCGTTGCGCTTGTTCCAGCCGAAGCGTTGTGCGCCGTCCTTCATGCAGGCAACCAGATTGCGGCTTGAAAACGGAATTTTCTTGTCCGCGTCTTGTTTTGCTTCGTTGCGAAGGCGCAATTCAATCGGGTCCAGCTCCAGCTTTTCAGCCAGCTCGTCCATCGCCACTTCCAGCGCCAGCATGCCCACCGCCTCGCCCGGCGCACGGGTCGAGTCAGACACCGGCAGATCGAGTGGCACCAGATAGTGCGGTGTGTAGCAGTTTGGCGTGGCGTACAGCAGGCGCGTCTGCAGCGCCGAGGGTTCGAAAAAATTGTCCATGCGCGCACCGTTGGACCATGCTTCATGGCCCACCGCCATCAGCTTGCCGTCGGCTGATGCACCCAGGCGGAGGCGCTGCACCGTGTCGCTGCGGTGCGAGGTGAAGTGAAACATCTGTTGGCGCGTCAATGCGGTTTTAACCGGTCTACCCAATTGCCTGGCGGCGAGTGCCGACAAGATCACGTCGCCATAAATCGGCAACTTGCTGCCAAAGCCACCGCCAATGTAGCGGCTCACCACGCGCACCTTGTCGGGCGATATCTGCAGCGTGCTGGCCACGCCCTTTTGCGCGCTGTTGATAAGCTGCGCGGAGCAATGCACTGTCAGGTGGTCGCCGGTCCAGTACGCCAGCGTGGCGTGCGGCTCCATCGGCGCAGCCGCGTGCGCGGGTGTGGTGAATTTGCTGTCAACTCTGACTGCAGCACTTGAGAACGCTTTCTCAAAATCTTCCAATGACCCATCAACCAGCGGCTGGCCAAAAAACGCTTTCTGTTTTTCAGCTTTGTCCAGCTGGCTGGCCATTTCATACTCGCCGGCAACGGCCTCGTATTGCACTTTCACCAGCCGCGCCGCAGACCGCGCCTGCTCGAATGTCAGGGCCACCACAAACGCCACCGCCTGGCCGTAGTACTCGACACGGTCCGTGCCCAATTGCGGAATAGACCGGGCGTAGCGGTCCGGGGCGTCTTGCGGCCCCCATGCCGCTTGCTTCGGAACGTTCCTGTGCGTCAAGACCAGCAGCACGCCCGAAGCGCGTTCGGCTGCACTGGCGTCAATACCGGCGACACGCCCTTTGGCGATGGTCGCCGGCACGATGAAGCCGTAGGCAACCTCACCGCCTTCTACGCCTTCAACAACTTCATGCGCATAGGGCGCCAACCCCATCACTTTCAGGCGACCGTCCACCCGGTCGATGGGTTTGCCAATCAGGCCCTGGCGGTTTTCATCGATGGCGTTGCGCGGAGCCGGTGTGTTCATTTGCATGATGCTTGTTCCTTCGTGGCCTGATCAGGCTTCAAGAATGACGGCGCTCAGCGTGCGGCGAGCCAGTGAAATTTTGAAATCGTTGTGACCAAATCCGCGAGCGCCCTGCAGAACCCGGTCGGACGCGGCGTTGGCGCTGGCCTCGGTCACCGCCGCACCCGCCAATACGGTTTCTGCTTCTTGCACCCGCCACGGCTTGTGCGCCAGCCCGCCAAAAGCCAGCTTTGCAGAACGTATGTTGCCGCCCGATTTGTCGATGATCGCTGCCACAGACACCATCGCGAACGCATACGAGGCGCGGTCGCGCACCTTGCGGTAAATGTGCGTGCCGGGCAGCGGCGGCGGCAGCGTCACGGCAGTGATCATTTCCCCCATCTGCAAGCTGGTTTCTACATTGGGCGTGGTGCCCGGCAACTGGTGAAAGTCGGCAATCGGAATAACGCGCCTGCCGCCGTTTGGCGAGATGGTCTCGACCTTCGCATCGAGCACGCGCATGGCAACCGCCATATCCGACGGATGCGTGGCGATGCACTGCTCGCTGGTGCCAAGTACCGCGTGCAGCCGGTTAAAGCCCTGTACAGCCGAGCAACCGCTGCCCGGCGTGCGTTTGTTGCACGGCTTTGAGGTGTCATAAAAATAGTAGCAGCGCGTGCGCTGCAGCAAGTTGCCGCCGGTAGTGGCCTTATTGCGCAGCTGGCCCGAAGCGCCACTGAGCAAAGCCCGGCTTAGCACCGCATAGTCTTTGCGTATACGCGGGTCGGCGGCCAGGTCAGCGTTGCGCACCAGGGCACCAATGCGCACACCACCGTCGGGCGTGGCTTCGGTTGTGTCCAGCCCCAGCCGGTTGATGTCGATCAGGTGCATCGGCACCTCGACCTGCAGCTTCATCAGGTCGAGCAAATTGGTGCCGCCGGCGATGAACCGGGCACCGGGTTTTGTGGCGGCTGCAGCAGCAGCCTCGGGCGAAGCGGCGCGTTCGTAGGTGAAGGCTTTCATGCACTTGCTCCCGATGTGGCCACGTCGCGAATCGCCGCGACAATGTTCGGGTAGGCGCTGCAGCGGCAGATATTGCCGCTCATGCGTTCGCGGATTTCTTCGTCAGTCAGCGAGTCAGCCGTGCCCTGCAGGTTTTGCGTCACATGACTGGGCATGCCCGCGCGCACCTCGGCCAGCATGCCGACTGACGAGCAGATCTGCCCCGGCGTGCAGTAGCCGCATTGAAAACCATCGTGCTTGATAAACGCCGCCTGCATCGGGTGCAGCTTCTCGCCACTCGACAAACCTTCGATGGTGGTGATCTCATGTCCGTCATGCATCACAGCCAGGCTCAGGCAGGAATTGACGCGCCTGCCGTCGATCAGCACGGTGCAGGCGCCGCACTGGCCGTGGTCACAGCCCTTCTTCGATCCTTTGAGCCCACAGTGTTCACGCAGCGCATCTAGCACCGTGGTGCGGCCATCGACGTTGAGCGGATAGCTTTTTCCGTTGACCTGCAGCTGCACCCGCATGAAGACCGGCGCCGCGTCATCGGCCGCGGCAGAGCTGCCACCGCTAGTCGTCGCTGCGCTGCCTTGCTTTGCCACAGACAGGCCCGAGAACCCTGAACCCACCAGCGCCGAACTGGCCTGCACCTTGGTGCTTCGCGACATGCTTGCTGCCCGGCTGTCGTCACTGCCGTTGACCGGTTGATCGGCTGCTTTCATCAGGGGGTTCCTTCTCGGCTTATAAAAAACGGGGTTTGAAAAAAAGTGAACAGGCGACGCGAAGGTGTCTGAACCACTGCGATGCGCAAGCAGCACTTTCGCTGTAGCGATGGTCGCGTTCCCACATCAGCAAAGCGCAGGACGCGTCTTGAAAACCTTGTAGGGAAAGTTCGCGGCGCCAAAATTTGCGCTGAAAAATACCCTGCACTGAGCATGTCGTGACGGTGAGGCAAACTTCTTGCTATTATTTATATAGCTGCTTGCACAGTTGAATAGGGGGCTGCAGGCACTTTTCCTAAATAAACGCAATGTCGGTGCAGGTCCCGACAGGCCCTGGCAGCCACTCGCATGCGCCGCTTGGTGTGTTCCTTCCCTCTGATGCAAACACAAGGGATCAACCAGCGTTAAAGCACCTCATCACCAGAACTCCATTCAACGGCGCCGGGCTTTGCTGTAAGAAGGCTCTTACAGGGTTGGAGGAATCCCGCCTTCGCATCGACTCCAGTCGCCAGCAGGCTAGCCGCACAAGACCGGGCATTGGCAGACGCGAAAACTTTCCGACACAACGCTATAGCTGCAAAGTTGATAGCTGGTTACCCAGGTTTTACGGGGTATAGGAGCTATTTTTATCTGAACAACTGCGCTGCACAGGCTGAGCCACACTGCGCATGCAAACGCCGGCGTGCAAGTCATGCACCTACAAAGGCCGCTTCGCATACCGGACTTCTCCCGCGATGGAACGGCACAGACTCAACCATGGGCTTTTGATTTCTTCGAAATGAAGATCAAGTTCCATAAAAGTTTCCGCGTTGTGCCCGCTTTTTTCAAAGTCGCGTCATCGCTGCGGATTAATTGACAAAACACCCCAGGAGATAAACATGCAGTTTTGTAATTTAAACCGGTCACGCATTGCGGACGCTGTGAGTCCGCGCAGAACGCTTGGCACATTCGCCAAAATCAGTCTTGGCCTGGCCGCTGTGATTGTTGCGGCGCCTGTCGCGCTGGCATCCAGCCACCGCGAAGCGCCGTTTATCAGCGGACAGCCCAAGGTTGACGGCACCGATCTCTACATGTTTCGAAGCTACGAATACGGACGCGACAAGTTCGTCACCATTCTGGCCAATTATCAGCCGTTTCAGGACCCACAGGGCGGCCCGAACTTCGCCATGTTTGACCCCGACGCGCTGTACGAAATTCACATCGACAACAACGGCGACGCAGAGGAAGACATGAGCTTTCAGTTCCGCTTTAAAAACACCTCGAAGGCGACCGCACTGAACATCGGCGGCAAGCAGGTCAAGATTCCTTTGATCAACAGCAACACCATTGCAGGCGTGAATCCAGCCAGCCTGAATGTGCGCGAAACCTTCACCATCGACCTGGTTCGCGATGGCCGTCGCAAAGGTAAACGCGACAACATCAGCATCACCAACAGCGCCAACGGCCTGGCTACTTTTGACAAACCCGTTGACAACATCGGCGACAAGACCTTCACCAGCACCAACGGCTACGCCACTTACGCGGGCCAGCACGTCTACAACGTCAATATTCCCGGCTGCAGCGTGCCCGGCAAAGTGTTTGTTGGCCAGCGAAAAGAGCCTTTCTTCATCGCTGTGGGCAAAGCTTTCGACCTCTTCAACCTGGACCCGCTGGGTGCCGAGAGCGGCGGTAACAACAACGACCTGGAAGCCAAGAACGTCAGCACTCTGGCGATGGAGCTGCCGATTGCCTGCCTGACGAACGGAAGTGACCCGGTCATTGGTGCTTACACCACGGCCAGCCTGCGGCAGGGCCGCCTGCTTGACGGCTCGCCTAAAACTGGCCTGGGCAAGGTCACCCGCACCGGTGGCCCCTGGACGCAGGTGTCACGCCTGGGCATGCCACTGGTCAATGAGTTGATCATCGGTATTGACGACAAGGACAAGTTCAATGCGTCCAAGCCGAAGAACGACGCTACGTTTGCTGACTACGTCACCAACCCGGTTCTCCCAGCTCTGATTCAAACGCTGTTCCCGAGCGCTCTGGCCCCGACGAATTTTCCGCGTACCGACCTGGTCACGGTGTTTCTCAAAGGACTCGACGGCTTGAACCAACCCGCTGCAGTGAAGGGAGGCAACGGCGTGCTGGCTGAGATGCTGCGGCTCAATACCGCGACACCGGTAACTGCGCCCGATGCGCAGAACGTGCTTGGTGTGGCAGCTGGCGACAACGCCGGTTACCCGAACGGCAGGCGCCCAGCGGACGACGTGGTGGACTTGTCGCTGCGCGTTTCCATGGGTGCCCTGTGCGTGCTGACGGGCGCTACCGACACGCTGAAAGTCGGCTGCAAGCCCGCTGACGCACCGGCCGGTGGTCTGGCGCTGACTGACGGTGTTCGCAAGAGCGCGGCCAACTTTGGCGTCACCTTTCCGTACCTGAACACGCCAATTCCGGGTAACTTCAATCCTGCGCCGGCTGCTGGCACGGTGTTTCCATAAATCCCCGGGAGATTGCACATGAAAACAAGCTCAAAACTCTGGCTGGCCGGCGGCCTGACGGCGGCGCTGCTAGGCCTTGCCGGCTGCTCTGGCAGCAGCGACGACGGCAACGCAAACGGCGGTGGCGGCCCTCAGGGCGCTTCCGGGCCTGCAACCGTGCCAGACAGCGCGGGCAGCACGGTGGCCGCGTTCATGGCCTACATGACCGGGCTCGATCCGAACGATGAAAAGTCCGAGCCGCTGCTCATGAAAGACAGCTGGGTAGTACCGGCCGACGATGCCAGCGACAGCCAGCCACTCACCTGACGAGCGTATGCACAGCGCGGCAGACCTGATATGCAGGTTGCCGCGCTGCCGCGCTGGTGACTGGTGACTAGTGGCTAATATCCAAGGGTTTCGAAACGGCGAGGTGTACGGCCGATGGTTCCCAAGGATACTGTCGCAATCTGTATTGCTATCAAATAGATAGCCTCTTGCCCCCATTTCTTGTGGGCTAGCGGCTATTTTTACTTCAAGGGAGGACTGAAAGACAGCTACCGAGTCAGTTGCAATGAGTCCGTCGCAATGAAGCGGTCGCCGCGCGCAGCCAGCAGCACCGCAGCCGGATTTTTGTCCAGCAGGTCGATGGGACGACGGTTTTCGAGCCAGCTGTTTTGCTCCAGATACCAAACAGCCAGCGACCAGCCATCAAACACACCCGCCAATTCAGACAGCACCTTGCGTGACTGCGGCTTCACATACATCTCTGGCTGCTTGAACTGAAACATGGGCAACCATAGGCTGCCGCGCCAGTCAAACGAAAACACTGCACGCGAATCGATCAATTTATCGAGGTTTGAAGGGCCGCCATTGCCATCTTCTTCCAGGCGGGTTGAGACTTCCTGGTGGCGGGCGATTCCGCCCGACCACATGTAAGCCGCCAGCATGGCGTCAAAATCGCGTGTGTTGGGCCGGTCCGCAAACCGGTAAGAATCACGGTCAATGGTCGAGTTCGAAAACCCGGATCGATCAGAGTGATCGAAGTCCGAATAGGCAATAGCTCTGGGCTGATCGGGAACCTTGCGAACATAAAGATTCTTGTTCGCGGCATCAATGTGATCAGAGGACATCGGGCAGCGTTTGAAAAGGTTTTTAGCAGTATTTCCCGGCATCAACCGGTTTTGCACGGCCTCCTGCAAGCCGCTGATAAATCAATTTTTTCGGCTGGGCAGGAGTGGATTTGTAGGACTTGACGCCGACGAAGCGTCTCCAATTTCCCTGCCTGGTCTGCCTGCCAAATGCAGGCAGCGATCATGCCGCAGCGCCTTATGAAGTACGTCCAGCGAGCTGACGCAGTCGAGCACCACCAACTTGATGCTCGATAGCTTGTCTTGCGATGCGAGCTGCGTGCTGGTTGAATCCAGCGTATCTACCGTGTCGCGCAAGCGTTCTTCGATGGCTCCGAAAAGCGAATCCCAGTCTTCGTCTTCGATCTCGGTTTCAGTCGCAACAGCTATGGCTGGATGGGAGACGGCGTGGTCTCTTGCAGTGCCAGGAGGATTCGGCGCCTCTCCACCCACACCAATCGCTGCGCTTTTTGCCGCGCCGACCTGTTGAGGGCCAAACTGGCTTTTCATACGTAAAAAATTGAGGAACGCAGCACAGTCAATGAAAGCGCTTGACCTTTGATTGACCGGCAAGGCATCGGGGTATTCAGAATTCTTCGGCAGGGTATCGGACATCGTCATCTCCACGAAAAGGCGTGTTGAACAACTAAGCTAGTGCCGTAAGTCTTTGAACGATAGCGAATCCGATAACAAATCGACGAAGTCACCGGATAGGTTTTTGGGCACTCTTTAGTTGTAATTAATCGGCAGCGCCAAGTCTGTACGGTACCGCACATACGGTGGAAATGTTGTAAGAAATTACCTATGTCGACGGGGTGAAAAAACCCTTGTAAACCCAGTTCAACCCGCGTAAAAAAAGGTGCTAGCTGCAAGTTGGAACGGGTTTGACAGCCCGGCCATCAGCCCAGCAGTTGGGTATAGGCGCTCCGGTCCTCCGCATAGCAGCTACAGGCCGCCGCCTCCAGACCGTTGCGGTTCAGCACCGTCACTTTGCCGCGGGCGTATGCAATCAGGCCGTCTTGTTGCAACATGCCGGCGGCAGCGGTGATACCCACGCGGCGCATGCCCAGCATGTAGGCCAAAAATTCCTGCGTTACATGGAAGCTGTCGGCACACGCACGGTCCTGGCACATCAGCAGCCAGCGTGCCAGGCGCTGACCTGTCAGGTGAAACCGCAGACACGCAGACGACACAGACTGCTGCGCCATCAGCACATAAAGGTAGCGGTGAAGATTCCGCCGCAGCGATGAGCTGCGAGCCAGTTCACCGCGGAAAGTGCGCGCTGGAATACGCCATGCTTTGCCCGCCCCCTGTACCAGCGAGTGCAGCGGCGACGTCGTCACGCCAAGCACGAGTTGCGCGCCCAGCATGCCTTCACGGCCCACCATGCCGACTTCCACGCCAGGGCTACCGCTGGCAATGGAAATCAGAGAGACAAATCCTTCAGTCGGAAAATACACGTGACTTGTCACTTCGCCAGGCTCGCTCAGTACCTGCGACAGCGTCAGGTCAAAGGGTTCGCAGACTCCAAGCAGACGAAGCTTGTCCTGGCTGGGTAATAGCTCGATTAGATGATTTTTTTCGGTGGCCAAGATGGCTTCCGGTGCGCTACTGCCCGTCGCCCAAGCGGCAGCGTAACTGACTTGTTGCCACGAAATGTGGAGCAAGTCGATGGCTCTAGTGTCTGCTGCGTTGCATGGCCTGTCTGTGCGGCAGCGCACCGACGCCCTGATTAAACCGGCGCGCTTTTGCCTTCCAGCGGCATTTCCTTAAGCCGGTCATATTCTTTTTTGACGACCCCGTAACATTCGCACGAGCGTTTTTCGATGCCGGGACGATCAAGCACCGAAATGCGCCCCCGCGAATATTTGATCAACCCGGCCGCCTGTAATTGCAGTGCCGCTTCGGTCACGCCTTCACGGCGCACGCCCAGCATGTTGGAGATCAATTCCTGCGTCATCACCAGTTCGCTTCCCTGCAGCCTGTCCAGGCTCAGCAGCAGCCAGCGGCACAGTTGCTGGTCGAGCGAATGGTGCCGGTTGCAGACAGCCGTTTGCGACATTTGCGTGATCAGTGCCTGGGTGTAACGAAGCAGCAAATGCAGCACCGCGCCGCCGCGATTGAATTCGTCTTTCATGGCTTGAGCGGACAACCGGAATCCTTTGCCGGCGCTTTGCACCACGGCCCGGCTGGGCGTGGATTCACCACCCATGAAGAGCGAGACGCCGACCAGCCCTTCGTTGCCAACAACAGCTATTTCAGCTGAAGCGCCGTTTTCGAGCACGTAGAGAAGTGAAATGATGGCGGTGGAGGGGAAGTACACATGACTGAGCGTGATACCGGGCTCATAAAGCACCTTGCCCAAGGGCAGGTCCACGGCTTCAATGTCGGGCAGCCAACGCTTCCACTCGGCTTCTGGCATCGCTGCGAGCAGCTGATTTTGTTTGGCATTCTTGACACTAACCATCTCGAAATTCCAGGGCTGATAGACGTGCAATCCGATTTGCCAAATGAGGCAGGCGCGGTTGCTTGACCACTCAGTGTAGGCAGAGCACCCCTCTTTGTATGTGCGGTAGCGAACATAAGAATTCCTATTTAGAACCTGATTTTCCACGCTGTCAACAGGGGCTAAAAGCGGCCTCAATCAAGCTGGGTGCCGATTAATACCCTAAGCGCTGCACAGCCCTGAAACAAGTCAGATGACAAGGCCAAAATGCTATGAAAATAGTAGCTTCTGGCGTAGGTAATTATTGGGCTGAAGGCATATTTCATTGCTGAAATGGCTGAAACTTGCTCAAGTTGGCTCGCTGAGGCTTTCGCCTCGTATGAACCAGCCGCAAGTTTGCAGGCGCGTCAGCGTCAGCGGGCGGGTGCCTGGCCCGCCGCTGGCTGCAACCCCATCAGTGATGCCAGCGCTGCGGTAGCCAGGGAGCCTTCGTTGGTCACCAACGCCCCGGTTTCGGCATGCGTGCCGACGATGGTTGGAATCGACGCAAAACCAAAACGATTAAGCAGCTGGGTGTTTTTGGCGACCTGCTCTTTTTGGGCATCAATGTCGCTGCCGCCACTGATGCCGCCGCGCTTGGCCAGCATCGATGCTTCGTGCTCGTCCATCAACGCCACCGCGTCTTTCGAAGCCAGCAAGGTAGCGCCCTGGGCTGTGCTGGCGGCATTGAGCAAACCGACCGGGATCCAGACAAATTTGGCCTGCGACTTGAGTGGTTTGGCGTTGCGCCACAGCTCGCTGCAATGCGGGCACTGCGCGTCGAAAAACACATAGACGGTGCGCGCGCTCATGCCCGAGCCTACGGTGAAGCCGGTGGCTTCGGCGGCTATGGCGGCGATGGATACCGGCGCGGACGCCGATTTG
>JANPFZ010000013.1:0-3386 GCA_031423655.1 Polaromonas sp. | reverse complement strand
CGGTTGACCCGCGCAATCGCCTGCATCAGGTTGTGGCCCTTCATGGGCTTGTCCACATACAGCGTGTGCACGCACGGCGCATCAAAGCCCGTCAGCCACATGTCACGCACGATCAACTTCTGCACGGCGGGCGGCGAAGGTGTCAGAGATGTATTTGACGAAGATGAGGCCGAGCACCAGGTGCTTGTATTCGGCGGCGTCCATGTTGGCGCGCAGCTTGTCGGCGGTGGCCCAGAGTGTTTTTTTAATGTCTTCAAGCATGCAGTGGCGTGTTGTCGTTTGGGTGATCGTCGGTGCATTGAATTATGAGGGGCGGCTGCAACGGGGTAGACGGGTTTCCAGGCATGGCAGGCGTCGGTAATTGGCCAACTTGCTACTATTTTCATAGCTCTTTGCGCTTGGATTACCTGGGCTAGCGGCACTTTTAATGTAAAAAAAGGCCTTCCGTTCTTATGCAGGTCGGATCGGCGCAGCTTAGTCCCACAGCTGGCGTTTTCTGCCGCGTTTGGGAGATGTCGGGTTGCGCCTTCGGCTAACCCGACCTACACATGGAAAACATCAAAGGTGCCTTTAGCCCCGTTGATGACTGCGAAATCAGCTATCACTTTTATAACGAAACGCCCCTCAACCAACATCACTCAAAGACGTAAAAAATCCCGGACTGCCAGGCAAGTCCGGGATTTTTCAGGGAAGCGAACCGCACGCGGCGGTGGCGCGCAAGCTTTGTTTACTTCATGCCAAATTTCGCCTTGGCGTCTTTTTGGCAGGTGTCCTTGCCGGCGCCGGTCATGCTGTCGCAACGCTCTTTGGCGGCCTTGTAATTGGCTTCATTTTTTTCTTCGGCAGCGTCTTTTTTGGCCTCGGCAACTTTGCCGGATTTTTCCTTCGTCGTGTCGGTGGCAACCTTGACGACTTTGGCGTCTTCCTTGGCCTTGGTGTGGGCGGCCTTGGCGTCTTTCACACACACGTCTTTGGCGTTGCCGGTCATGTCGTCGCACTTTTCCTTAGCGACGTCGTACATAGCATCGCCTTTGGCCATGGCTACATCCTTGGTATTTTTGGCGCTGGGTTTGTACGCTGCTTCCGCCTCGGCTTTGGCAACTTTTTCCGCGCCCTTGGCTTCGGCCATGCAGATGTCTTTGGCATTGGCTTTCATGGCCGAGCACTTCTCTTTATTGGCTTTGTAGTCGGCAGAAACGCGGTCTTTCTGAACTTTGTATTCTTCCTTCGTCATGGACATGGCATTGCCTGCAAAGGTGAAGGCGGCAGCCATCGTGAGCATCATTACTTGGGTTTTCATGGGAATCCTCTGGGAAGTTTGAGATAAGGTGATGTTGGCGTTGCGTTGAGCATCGAATTCACAGAGGCTCAACGCGCTTTTCAGGAGCGTTCAAAGAAATTTGTGGGGTTCCGACCATGAAAATCGCTGACCTGCTTTTCGGCCTCATCTTTGGTGATGCCGTGGCGTTCCTGAATCCTGCCCAATAGCTGGTCGCGCTTGCCGGCGATTACGTCAAGGTCGTCGTCGGTAAGCTTGCCCCACTGTTCCTGAACCTTGCCTTTAAACTGTTTCCAGTTACCTTCCATACGGTCTTCATTCATCGGGATCTCCTGTGGTTTCATCGCCGTAATTACATCGGATTTGAGTGCAGACCGGCACTGGCGCCGGTCGCTTGCTCAAGTCATCAGCGGCGTGAAGAAAACGGTAACTTTGGGTGCGCAAACCGTCCGTAGTCCCACCCTTTTGATGTGCGTAGGCCGAAGCTGACAGCGGCTGTACGCCAACAGTCAAACGACAAATTCACGATGGACAAGAAGCGCGAATGGGGTCTGGCGTGCTAGCGTGTGCGCAGCGCGCGACTGAGCAGCGCCACCGGCAGCAGGCCGACGAGTACTAACGCAAGTGCGGGCAAGGCGGCCTCACCCAGGCGTTCGTCGCGCGCCAGCTGGTAGGTGATGACCGCTAGCGTATCGCTGTTAAAGGGCCGCAGCACCAGCGTGGCCGGCAGCTCTTTCATCACGTCAACAAACACCAGCAGGCCGGCGGCAGCGACCGAGCGTTTGAGCAGCGGCCAATGCACTTTGGCCAGCAAGCTCATCCCTGTGGTGCCGAGCATGCGGGCGCTGTCGTCAAAACTGGCGGGTATACGTGAATAGCCGCTTTGGACGCTTTGCAAGGCCACAGCGCTGAAGCGCACCAAGTAAGCCCAGATGATGCCGAGCGCGGTGGCGGTGACCCACAGCCCGGCACCTGACTGCGGCGCATACGCTTGCAACCAGCCCACCGGCAGCAGCAGACCCACCACGATCACCGCACCCGGAATGGCGTAGCCCAGACTGGCCACGCGTACTGCGCCGCGCGTCAGCGTCGACGGCTGCCGCCGCACCGCAAACGCAAGCCCGAACGCCAGCGCCGTAGCGAGTAGTGCACTGACGCTGGCGAGCCAGATACTGTTGAAGGCCCAGCCTAGAAACTTGCCCCACAGCAACTGGTCCCAGCCTTGTATCAAAGGGCGCAGCATGAAGAGCACCGGCAGCACAAAGCCGAACAGAATCGGCGCTGCGCAGACCAGCCAGGCCAGCGCCGCACGCCTTCCGCGCAATGCAACGGGCGCGGCGTCGGCACCAGAACGCCCACCCCG
Organism: Polaromonas sp.; assembly: GCA_031423655.1. Lineage (GTDB taxonomy): Bacteria > Pseudomonadota > Gammaproteobacteria > Burkholderiales > Burkholderiaceae_C > Polaromonas. Next base: position 744 of record JANPFZ010000013.1, on the reverse strand, counting down.
ACTGCTTGAGAACCGCATGCGCTTTTGCGCGCTGTACTCGATCTGCATCAGCGCGGCGACGACTACCAGCAGCACGGTGGCCAGTTGCGCCGCAGCCGTGCGGTTGTCCATCGACAGCCAGGCTTTGTAAATACCAGCGGTAAAGGTCTGAATGCCAAAATAGCTGGACACGCCGAAATCAGCCAGCGTTTCCATCAGCGCCAACGCGACACCGGCCGCTATCGCCGGACGGGCCAGCGGCAACGCGACCTCGGTAATGCGGCGTGAAAGCGGCGCACCCAGCAGCCGCGCCGCTTCCATCAGATGCACGGCACGCTCAGACAAGGCGGTGCGTGCGAGCAGATACACATAAGGGTAAAGCGCGATCGTGAAAACCAGCACGGCGCCGCCCAGGCTGCGCACTTCGGGTAAAAGTCGGCCCTGCATCCCAAGATCGGCACGCAACCAGCTTTGCAGCGGACCTGCGTACTGCAAAAAGTCGGTGTAGGCATATGCCAGCACGTAGGCTGGCATGGCCAGCGGCAGCAGCAAAGCCCACTCGAAGATGCGACGCCCGGGGAAATCAAACAGCGTCACCGCGCTGGCCGTTGCCATACCGATGGCTGTCACGCCAATGGCGACGCAAACGCACAGCACCAGCGATGTCCACGCATAGTCGGGCAATACCGTCTGCAGCATTTCCCGCAACAGGGAAAATGCCGCACTGTCGAATTGCAGCCATGACAGCACCACGGCGAGCACCGG
>JANPFZ010000012.1:0-5811 GCA_031423655.1 Polaromonas sp. | reverse complement strand
GAGTTTGGTCAGCAGGCTGGCGCCAAGGCGGCGCTTGGTAGGGCCGAGGGCGGCGGTATTCCACTCTACGCCATCGCGGTCATCGACCGATACGAAGGTGGGTTCACCGCCTTGGGTCAGGCGTACGTCGCTCTTCTTGAGATCGGTATCGATGCGTGAACCGAGGGCGTCGATCTCGCTCCACTGCTCTTCGGTATAGGGTTTGGTGACGCGCGGCGCTTCCCATACGCGCTCGACCTTCATCGAGTGGGAAAACGTGACTTCGCATTCTTCCAGGCCGCCGCTGATGGGGGCGGCCGAAGAGGGGGCGGGTGAGCACGCCAGCGGAATGTGGCCTTCGCCGGCCAGCAGACCCGAGGTCGGATCTAGCCCGATCCAACCGGCGCCCGGCAAAAATACTTCGCACCAGGCGTGCAAATCGGTGAAGTCTTGTTCGGCGCCGCTTGGCCCGTCAATCGATTTGACGTCGGCTTTTAGCTGGATCAGGTAGCCCGACACAAAACGAGCGGCCAGCCCGAGGTGCCTGAACAGTTGCACCATCAGCCAGCCGGTGTCGCGGCATGAGCCAACGGCCAGCTTGAGAGTCTCTTCAGGCGTTTGCACGCCGGGTTCCATGCGGATCGAGTACTGGATGTCTTTTTGCAGGCGCTGGTTCAGGCCGACCAGAAAGTCGATCGTGCGCTTGGGCGTGCGATCGGTCTGGTCGAGATACGACTTGAGCAGCGGCGTGGCGGCTTCGGTGACCAGATACGGTGCAAGTTCCCGGGCCTGGCTCTCGCTATAGGCAAACGGAAATTTTTCTGCGGTGGGTTCGAGGAAAAAATCGAACGGATTGAACACCGCCATTTCAACGACCAGATCCACCGTGACCTTGAATTCACGCGTCGGCTCTGGAAACACCAGCCGGGCCTGCCAGTTGGCGAACGGGTCCTGCTGCCAGTTGATGAAATGCTTGTCGGGCTCGATGCTCAGCGAATACGACAGCACCTGCGTGCGGCTGTGCGGTGCGGGTCGCAATCGGACCACCTGCGGTCCGAGCTTGACAAGGCGGTCATAGCGATAGTGGGTGATGTGACTCAGGGCAACGTGAATGGACAAGGACGCCTCGCGAAAAAAAGTGGCACGGTAAAAGATGCAGGGTACATGACACCTGAAATCAGGAAGAAGTGCTGCGACCAGACCGATTGAAGGATGGCTCAGCGCTGTAAACAGCTTACCTTGCTCTGACGATCTTTTAAAGCAAGAGCTGCGCCACGCCAGCTTTGTAGACTATTTATTAAGCTGACCCGTTAACGGCTGACAGCTCGCACGGTTCTGCGATGCAAAAATCAAAATAAACCGGGGGCGTTTGTGGGGGACTCAGTTTTAGGGAGGGCCTCCCGGCACGGCCATACCGGTAGCCCCGGACCGGCTTTTGGCTTTTTTATTGCCGGCGTCGTCCTGCAACTGCAGCAAAGCCAGTTGTGGCCGGGCTGGCTTTACGGCTTGATAGCCTTGCCCGGCATGCTCGCGCTGGGCTATCGGGCATCCAGCCAGGGAAAAATACGCCTGGCACCTAGCGCCCCGGCGATGCTTGTCGCGGCCTTGCTGGCAAGCGCTTTCGGCTTTGGACTCACAGGCCTGCGGGCGACGCAGTTTCAGGCGACGGCGCTGAACCCGGCAATCGAGGGCCGGGATATTGCGGTCACGGGAACGGTCGTGGCCATGCCGCAGCGCAGCGAAGACGCCACGCGGTTTCGCCTGCGGGTCGATTCCGCACGGCTGGATGGCGAACCTGCCCGGCTGCCGCAGTTACTGCTGCTCGGCTGGTATGCCGGCTTTGACGCGCGCGAAGCGAAGGCGGCCCTCACTGGCGGCGATGACCCGGCCGAATTTTCGCTGGCGTTGCAGCGCCAGCCGCAAAATCTTCGCGCCGGTGAACGCTGGCAAATGACGGTTCGCCTGAAAGCGCCGCACGGCAACAGCAACCCGCACGGCTTTGACTACGAACTGTGGCTGTGGGAGCAGGGCATTCAGGCCACCGGTTACGTGCGTGCCGGGCCGCGCGATGTGCCGCCCGCCAGGCTGTCTGACAGCTGGCAGCACCCGGTCGAGCGCGCCCGCCAGGCTGCACGAGAAGCGATTTTTGCGCGCGTTGACAACCGGCAGTTGGCCGGCGTGATTGCCGCGCTGGTGGTGGGCGACCAGAACGCCATTGAACGAGCCGACTGGGACGTGTTTCGCGCGACCGGGGTGGCCCATTTGATGAGCATATCGGGGCTGCACATCACAATGTTCGCCTGGCTGGCGGCGCTGCTTTTTAGCCGCTTGTGGCGCCTGTCTGCCCGCTTCACACCGCGCCTGTGCCTGACCTGGCCGGCCAGCAGCGCCGGGGCCATGGCCGGGCTGGTGCTGGCCACCGCTTACGCGCTGTTTTCAGGCTGGGGCGTGCCGGCCCAGCGAACCATCTGGATGCTGGCCACAGTGGTGTTGCTGCGCCTGGGTGGCAGGCAGTGGCCATGGCCGCAGGTCTGGCTGCTGGCGATGGCTGTCGTCGTTTTGCTGGACCCGTGGGCGCTGATGCAGGCGGGCTTCTGGTTGTCGTTTGTGGCGGTGGGGGTGCTTTTTGCGGCCGGGTCATCGCCTGCAGAGCAGCCACAAAATGCTACTAATTCAGGAGCTGGTAGCGCACGTTTTACCTGGGCTAGAGGCCTATTTATACCTCAATGGACGCTCAGGCTGCTGGCCGGTCTGGGCGCAGCAGCGCGCGAGCAATGGATCGTCACGCTGGCGCTGACGCCGCTGTCGTTACTGCTGTTCAACCAGGTTTCAGTAGTGGGCTTGCTGGCCAACGCCATCGCCATTCCGTGGGTCACGCTGCTGGTCACGCCGCTGGCGATGTTGGGGCTGATCTGGGCGCCTTTGTGGACGGTTACGGCCTGGGCGATTGGCTGGCTGGCGGTGTTCTTGCAGTGGCTAACCAGCTGGCCTTTCGCCTCTGTCAGTGTCGCTGCTGCGCCGCTGTGGGCTGCCCTGGCGGGGGTATTGGGTGGGGTATTGATCGCGCTGCGACTGCCCTGGCATTGGCGATTGCTGGGCGTGCCGCTGCTGCTGCCGGTGCTGTTTTGGCAACCGCCAACCGTGCCATTGGGACAGTTCGAGTTGCTGGCCGCAGACATCGGGCAGGGCAATGCGGTTCTGGTGCGCACCGCCAGCCATAGCCTTCTGTATGACACCGGCCCACGTTTTTCGCGCGAGAGTGACGCCGGGCATCGGGTGCTGGTGCCGCTGCTGCGGGCGCTTGGTGCAAGGCTGGACATGTTGATGCTTAGTCACCGCGACAGTGACCATACCGGCGGCGCAGCGGCCGTGCTCGGCATGCAGCCGCAGGCCACGTTGACAAGTTCTATCGAAGACAGCCATGAATTGCAGGCGCTGCGCCCGTCCAGGCGCTGCATGTCAGGCCAGCGCTGGGTTTGGGATGATGTTGCCTTTGAGGTGTTGCACCCGCAGTCAGGTGACTACGACGTGCCCAACAAGTCCAACGCCATGAGCTGTGTGCTTCGAATTTCCAGCGCGGCAAGCGCTTCAAGCCCTGCTCGCACAGCCTTGCTGGTCGGAGATATCGAAGCCCCGCAGGAACTGCGTCTGGCGACTGGCGATTCGGCCGCTCGGCTTCAGGCAGACTTTTTGCTGGTGCCGCACCACGGCAGCAAAACATCTTCCACTGCGGTTTTCCTCGATGCAGTGAAGCCGCGCATAGCACTGGCGCAGTCAGGCTACCGCAACCGCTTTGGACACCCTGTCACCAGCGTGGTCGCGCGGTATGACGAGCGTGGCATCGTATTAATCCGGTCTTCGCAGTGCGGAGCGGCCACCTGGCGCAGCATCGAGCCCGACGCGATGGCCTGCCAGCGGCAAGACGGTTTGCGCTACTGGCATCACATCGCGCAGCCTTAAAAAGGCGTTGGAGCTGCACTCATGTGGCGCATAACTTGCTAAGCTCTATCGCAGCAACATGCCAAACCCTGCCGGAGATACCCCAGCCATGAGCCGACCGATGTTTGACGAGATGAATGCCACCGCTTCCAGCGTGCGCGACCATTACCAGGGCTACCAGCGCTGGCTGGCCCGGCAACCCGCCGACGCCATGCAGGCACGCCGCGACGAGGCGGAAATGATTTTTCGCCGTGTTGGCATCACGTTCGCGATTTACGGCGCCAAAGACGAAGACGGTTCGGGCACCGAGCGGCTGATTCCATTCGATCTGATTCCTCGCATCATTCCAGCGCATGAATGGGTCGCCATGGAAAAAGGCCTGATTCAGCGCGTCACCGCACTGAACCGCTTTATTCACGATGTTTATCACGGTCAGGAAATCATCAAGGCCGGCCTGATTCCGTCCGAGCAGATTTTCCAGAATTCGCAATTTCGCCCCGAGATGATCGGCGTCGATGTACCCGGCAATATCTATTCGCACATCAGCGGCATCGACATCGTGCGCGCAGCCAATTCAAAAGGCGAGGGCGAGTATTACGTGCTGGAAGACAACCTGCGCGTGCCCAGCGGCGTCAGCTACATGCTGGAAGACCGCAAGATGATGATGCGGCTTTTCCCCGAGCTGTTCAGCGAAAACCGCGTGGCACCGGTGGCGCACTACCCCGATTTGTTGTTGGAGACCCTGCGCGCCATGGCCCCGCCCGCCACCGCTGATCCGACCGTGGTGGTGCTGACACCCGGCATGTACAACTCGGCCTACTTCGAGCATGCGTTTCTTGCGCAGCAGATGGGTGTCGAGCTGGTCGAAGGGCAAGACCTCTTTGTCAAAGACAACTTCGTCTACATGCGTACCACGCGCGGCCCGAAGCGGGTTGATGTGATTTACCGCCGGGTCGATGACGACTTTCTCGACCCGCTGGCGTTCCGCCCTCAATCCACCCTGGGTTGCGCCGGTTTGCTCAATGTGTACCGAAGCGGCAATGTCTCGCTGTGCAACGCCATCGGTACCGGCGTGGCCGACGACAAGTCGATCTACCCCTACGTGCCCGGGATGATCGAGTTTTACCTCGGTGAAAAACCGATTTTGAACAACGTTCCGACCTACATGTGCCGCAACGAGGAAGACCTGAAGTACACGCTGGCGAACCTGAAAGATTTGGTGGTGAAAGAAGTTCACGGGGCAGGCGGCTACGGCATGCTGGTCGGGCCGGCTTCTACGGCAGCCGAGATTGCAGAGTTCCGCGTCGCGCTTCTGGCCAACCCATCGGGCTACATCGCCCAGCCGACGCTGAGCCTGTCAACCTGTCCGACCTATGTGGAAAGCGGCGTCGCGCCCCGCCACATTGATCTGCGGCCCTTTGTACTCAGCGGCAAAGACGTGCAGATGGTGCCCGGTGGCCTGACCCGTGTGGCGCTGAAAGACGGCTCGCTGGTGGTCAATTCATCGCAGGGCGGTGGCACGAAAGATACCTGGGTTTTGCAGGCCGAAAAAGCGGCGCAATCGCAATCACAAGGCCAGGGGCAAACGCAATCGCAGTCAATTTCCGGAGGGCTTTGAACATGCTTTCAAGAACCGCTGACCACCTGTTCTGGATGTCGCGCTACACGGAAAGAGCAGAGAACACCGCGCGCATGCTCGACGTGAATTACCAGACCTCGTTGCTGCCGCAGTCGACCACCGTCGCGCAAGCCGGCTGGCAGGGCCTGATCAGCATCAGCGAGCTGAAACCCGCTTACGCTGCCAAATACGGCGACAGCATCAATCCGCGCGACGTGATGGACTTCATGGTGCGTGACGAGAAAAACTCATCGAGCATTATTTCTTGCCTGAAA
>JANPFZ010000011.1:0-1817 GCA_031423655.1 Polaromonas sp. | reverse complement strand
TGGTCAGCGCTTCCGTCTGGTCAATAATCAGATAACCACCCGACTTGAGATCCACCCGCCGGCCCAGCGCCTTGGCAATTTCTTCGTCAATGTTGAACAGATCAAATATCGGCCGCTCGCCCGTGTAAAGCTGCAGTTTTGGCAACGTCGCTGGCATGAATTCACCGGCAAAAACCTTCAATTTTTCGAACTGTTCGCGCGAATCAATTCGAATCGATTGTGTGCCGTCCACCACCATGTCGCGCATCACGCGCTGCAGCAAATCCAGGTCCTGATGCAGCACCGACGCGGGTGCAAGGCGCAGCGAAGCAGCCTTGATACGCGCCCAGGTTTTTCGCAGGTAGGCGATGTCTTCGGAGAGTTCTGCATCGCTGGCTTCTTCGGCATTGGTTCGCAAAATAAAGCCGCCAGCCAGGTCCGCGTTGAGGGCTTGAAGGCGCTGCCGCAGCTCCTCACGCGGCCGCTGCGGTATTTTTTGCGACACGCCAATATGGTTGTCTTGCGGCAGAAAGACCAGAAGCCGCCCGGCAATGCTGATCTGCCCCGTCAGTCGTGCACCCTTGGTTCCCATTGGGTCCTTGAGCACCTGCACCATCAGAGACTGCCCTTCGAAAAGCTGGCGCTCGATGGGTTGAGCAAATGATATGGGCGTGGTCGCCAGCGCGCCGGGCGCGGTGGCCGCTGCGTCGTTTTCCGCATGGCGGCTGTTGATGGTCGAAATCAAATCTGCCACATGCAAAAAGGCCGCGCGGTCGAGCCCGATGTCGATGAACGCAGACTGCATGCCCGGCAACACGCGAACCACTTTGCCGAGGTAAACATTGCTGACCAGACCCCGCTCTAGCGTGCGCTCTACCTGCAGTTCCTGCACCGCACCGTGTTCCACCACGGCCACGCGCGACTCCTGCGGCGACCAGTTGATCAGAATGTCTTGTTGCATGTTAATTGACGATTCGTCATTAGATTTTGAGGCCGGCGGCGCGCAGCAAGTGGGCGGTTTCCTGAAGCGGAAGCCCCATGATGCCACTGTAGCTGCCGGTGATCCGGCTGATGTGCATTGCAAACTGACCCTGTATCGCGTAGGCGCCAGCTTTGCCCATAGGTTCTCCAGTTGCGACGTAGGCGCGAATCTGCGAGACAGTCATGGCATCGAAGCTGACCTGCGAAATACTGACGGCCTCAAAGCGTCGAAGGGCATGCTGTACGGCTACTGCGGTCAAAACCCGGTGTGTAGCGCCAGACAGCGCGCCCAACATTCGTGCCGCATCTTTGGCGTCCGCTGGCTTGCCGAAAATCGCGCGCCCTCGCGCCACCGTGGTGTCGGAACACAGTACGGGTGCCGGGCGAAGTCCTCGACGTTTCAGTCGCGCTACGGCGGCGTCTAGCTTCAGCGAAGTGACACGTTTGACGTACGCCAGCGGCGCCTCATTGGCATGCACAGCCTCCAGCGCTTCGGTGTCCTCATTCGCGTCGGGCAACAGCAGTTCATGGCGTACACCCAGTTGCTCAAGCAACTGACGGCGCCGGGGGCTTTGCGAGGCGAGATAGATGAAGTCAGCCATGAGCGCACAGCACAGTACAGGTACTGAAAAACGTAGGTGCCAGGGTTTTGCCGCCGGGCCGTCCCAAGGCAAAATGCGCCCCCGCGGGCGGCAGCGCAGTACGCAAAGCGACAAGCGTGGGGGCCACATCACTCCCGATGGTAGGGGTGATTGATCGTGAGGCTCCACGCGCGGTAAAGCTGCTCGATCAAAAGCACTCGCACCATCGCATGAGGCAGCGTCAGGTCGGACAAGCGCAAACGCTCGTGCGCCGAT
>JANPFZ010000010.1:0-4547 GCA_031423655.1 Polaromonas sp. | reverse complement strand
CTACGCCAGCGTGGGACTGAACCTGCTGCAACTGGCAGTTTTTATCTGGATTCTGGTGGTCAGCGTGCATTCGGCTCGAGCTGGAGCCCGGGTTGAGCTTGGCGCCTGCGGCTCGGGCCGTGCTGGCGATGAGCAGCATCCGTGACCGAAAATGCTCTTGATTTAGTAGCGTCTTGTGCAAGTATTGCCTGGGCTAGAGGCGTATTTGGCTTGTTTTTATCCGATACTACGGCCCCACGCTCGAACCTTTGCAACAGCACAGCGGCTTTGGCGTGATCGGCGTCATGCTGCGTGCCGTCGGCCGTCGTCTCTTTCAACGGTACGATTTTTGTATACGGTTGTCCGTAGCGCGCATCAGGTCACGGAACTGTCACGGTGCGTGGTTACAGCGAGCGAGTAGTCCACCTACACACCCGCTTTGTAAACCCTCAAAAGTAGCAATCAACATGCCTTTTTATCCATCCACTTGCCTCCCCACTGGCGCACGGCGGCCACTTCGCCGCTGGGCTACTTCAACGCGCTGAAGGCCCCTGCCATGTTTACCCCGGGCGACAACGACTGGACCGACTGCGACCGCCCATCAGCGGGTGCCTACAGCTCGCGCGAGCGGCTGGATTTTGAGCGGGCACTGTTTTTCTCTACCACCTATTCGAGGGGCCAAAAGCGCATGAAGCAGGACGTGCAGCCAGGCGCGCTGTGCCTGGGTGTCAATGGCTATGTGCAATGCGTGAAAACAGGCGCTGGACGGTGCGCGGCGTCACCTACGTCACGCTCAACCTCCCCGGCTCGTGCAACAACCTGTGTGACACCGCGCCCGATACGGCTGAGTACACCGCCCGCAACGCGGCCAACCTGCGCTGGCTGCATGAAACCTTCGCCTACGCCAAAGAGCACGGGTCAGCCGCCTTGATGCTTATCTCGCAAGCCAACCCCGGCTAGGACTTGTCTGACGCTACCCGCGCGCCGCTGAGCGACCCGAAAATGCTGGCGCAGACTGATGGTCAGCCGGATGGATTTGTGCAGTTCCTGACGGCATTGCGTGACGAGGTGACAGCCTTTCGCAAGCCGGTGGCCTACGTCCACGGCGACTCGCATTACTACCGGGTAGACAAGCCTTTTCTGGATGTAAGCGGTCGCCGCCTGGAGAACTTCAGCCGCATTGAAACCTTCGGCAACAACCCGCAAAATGGCACCAACGATGTGAACTGGATCAAGGTCAGGGTTGATCCGCGCAGCCGCGACGTGTTCTCGTTCGAGGCCATGATGGTTCCTGGCAACCGGGTGGCGGTGCCTGCACCCCGAGCGGTGTCAGTGGCTTATGCGGTCAGATTGCAACTACGCTGCAGTCTGACTACTCCTGATTTAATAGCTGTCTGCGCACGTATTGCCTGGGCTACAACCTTATTTCACCAATGGCCAAGCCGTACTGCGCCTCAGTATTTCAAAAGTGATCAACATTTCCCACGCCCTGGCGCACACCGTCCCCCACGCTGTCTCTCGTCTGCGCGCCGCGCGCCTGGCACGCAGTTCCAAACCCTTTCTGGCCCGTGGCGGCCCGCGTGGGGAGCGCTGTGCGGGCTGCCGTCTGGTGCCCAGCCATTGCCTGTGTGCGCTGTGTCCGTCCGTGCCCACGCGAGCGGGTGTCTGTCTGATCATGGCCGACATCGAGCCGCTCAAACCCAGCAACACGGGCTGGCTGATCGCCGATGTGGTGGCCGACACGTTTGCCTTTGGCTGGGCGCGCACGGAAGTAGACCCAGCGCTGCTGGCCCTGCTGGCGGACCCGCAATGGCAGCCGGTGCTGGTGTTTCCGGGGGAGTATGTGGCGCCCGAGCGTATGGTGACGGAACTGCCCACCCATGACACGCTGGCCAAGCGTCCGCTGTTTGTTCTGCTCGACGCCACCTGGCCCGAGGCGCGCAAAATGTTTCGCAAAAGCCCGTATCTCAATCATCTGCCGGTACTGAGTTTGCAGGCCGGTCAAATCTCTCGCTACAAGCTGCGCCGCTCCCGGCGTGACGACCACGTTTGCACCTCAGAAGTGGCCGCCCTGTGCTTGGACCTGGCCGGTGAGCCACTGGCGGCACAGACGCTGGAGGCCTACCTCGATGTGTTCACCCACCACTACCTGCAGGCCAAAAACCAGTTGCCGGCAAACCTGCAGGATGCGGCGCACCAGCGTTTGCGTGGCTTGCGCGGCTTGCGCGGTTTGCGCTTGGCCGCTGCCTGAGTCGCCAGGCAAGCGGCGACAATCCGCATTACGCTGCGGCAACTGCCGATCAAACCTGGCCGATGCAGGCCGCCCTTGCCCACCCGGCGCAACCTTGACACGCTGCCCGCACCCACCCTTTAAAGCACCCCATGACCGAAGACAGCAACCGACCCTCCGAGCAAAAGAAAATGGCGCTCTGCGACTCCTGCGCCAGCATTCAGCGCAACTGGCGCAAGGCCCCTGGCCACCCCGAGCTGGTGCAGGGCAACAACCGCCATGAGACGCGCCGCCACGGCCTGATCGCGATTACCAGCTACCGCTGTGACCGCTGCGGCACCGCCTGGGAATACGAGAACGACAAAGCCAATCTGCACGCGGGTTGGTCTGTGGTGGGGCGGTAGAGAGCCTCTGCATAACGCTTGCGGTCTGTGGGGTACGGCTTCCGGTTCAACCTGAAAACAGACGCCAGAAATTCCACCCACGAATCACCATGGCAAAAAAAAGACAGGCCAGGCCTGTCTTTTTTCGAGCCGCAGGTTTTTTCCACCTGCTGCAGCCTTTACCGCAGCAACTTACTTGGCTGTTGACGCTTTCACGTCGGCCTTGGCTTCTGCCTTGACGGCATTGGTTTCAGTTTTGGCAGCGGCCTTGTCGGCTACGCCCTGAACTTTCGCGGTGTCGGTTTTTGCATCTGCCTTGATGGCCGTTTTATCAGCTTTGGCGTCAGCCTTGGCATCGACTTTTTCTGCCTTGGCCATGGTCTTGGCTTTGTCGTCCGCATCAGCCTTGCCCACCTTGGCATGGGCCTTGGCTTTGCGTTCGGCGGCGGTGGTTTTGGCTTCGGCTTTTGTATCGACCGCTTTGGCTTCTGCCTTGTCGACTTTGGCGTCAGCTTTCGCGTCAACCTTGGCTTCGCTCTTCACGGCAGCAGCCACTGCGTTGTCGGCCTTGGCTTCCGCTTTCACAACCGCCGGAGTAGCAGCCTTCACGGTCGCCGCAGGGGCGACCGCTGCGGCAGGTGTCTGCGCAAACGCCGTGCCGACAAACAAAGTAGCGATAAGAGTAGCGAGTAATTTGTTCACAAGAGTCCTTTGAATGAGTTGCGGAATCATCTGTTTTCAGATGCCCCTGTTCAACGGGTCTTGGCGCTGCCATGTTGACCCAGCACACACTACGTTGCAGCACACTACCTGCGCTTTACATGGCGGCCCTGAAGCTTCGTAGGACTGGTCTGCCGCAGATATCACCGACGTCCGACAGCGGCACGGCTATTGCTAGACTGTTCGCAGGCGGCGCAGGCCATGATGCTTTGATCTTCCTTTTGATTGTCAGGTCAAGCAGCCTTTGACCCGCGCGGCCTCCTCTGAATCAAGTCCCAACGCCTTTCAATTTTTTGGCCAGGCACCTCATGCATATCAAGATCGGTTTCGACATTCAGCTGGCCATTGAGTCGCCGATGGCGCTGGTCTATCTGCTGCACGTGCATCCGTCACGGCAGGCGGATTTATGGGCACCCGAGCAGGTGTGGGTGCAACCCAACGTGTTCGCTGGCGAATACCTCGACGCGTTTGGCAACCAGTGCGGGCGCGTGAATGCGTTTGCAGGTGTCAGCCAGGTGCGGTTTTACAGCGAGTCCATCATCCGCGACTCGGGCTTGTCCGACGAGGTTAACGCGTCGGCGTGGCAGCATGATCCGACGGACCTGCCAGCCGAGACGCTGCAGTTTTTGCTGCCCAGCCGCTACTGTGAAGTTGACAGCGAGTTGCTGCCGTTTGCGTGGAAGCAGTTCGGCAACACACCGAAAGGCTGGCCGCGCGTGCAGGCGATCTGCGACTACGTTCACCAGCACATTCGCTTCGACTACAGCGCCGCCCGCGCCACGCGCACGGCGGTCGAGGGCTGGCGCGAGGGCGTTGGCGTGTGCCGCGACTACACGCACCTGGCCGTCGCGCTTTGCCGCTGCATGAATATTCCGGCGCGTTACTGCACCGGCTATCTGGGCGACATCGGCATTGCGCCTGTGCCCTATCCGATGGATTTCAGCGCCTGGTTCGAGGTGTTTCTGCACGGGCGCTGGTACACCTTTGATGCGCGCCACAACACGCCGCGCATCGGCCGTGTCTTGATGGCGCGGGGCCGCGACGCGGGCGACGTACCGATCACGATGGCCTTCGGGCAGAACACACTGCAGAAATTTCAGGTCACGACGCACGAGGTCGACAACTACGGCAACGCGGTGTGAGCGGTACCAGCGTCATCATCAGTTGCGAGCATGGCGGAAATGCGGTTCCAGCCGACTACGCGCCGCTGTTTCTGGACCACCAGGCGCTGCTTC
>JANPFZ010000009.1:0-20465 GCA_031423655.1 Polaromonas sp. | reverse complement strand
GTGACGACGACTTTTTTCCCCCACTGATGCAAGTGCAGCGCGGCTTCAAAACCATCGCCGCCGTTGTTGCCGGGACCGCAGGCAACCCAGATGCATTGCGCATGCGGTGCCAGCGCCAGTGACAGCCGCGCCACCGACAGGCCGGCGCGCTGCATCAAGGTGTGCGCGGGCAAGCCGGTCGCGGCGCGCTGCTCGAACTGCCGGGTGGCGGCTATGCTGAAAAGCGGATGGCTGGTAGCGCTGGAAATTCGCTGCATGGTTGATTGTGATACCGGCGGACCGCCTGCGGCCCTCCAGGGCATATTTACAAGCGTTTCAAGCTGCTAGCCCAGGTCACACCTGCGCAAGAAGCTATAAAAATAGTAGCGGATTAAGTCGGCAACGATAAAAAAACGCCCGAATGAATTGCGGGCTTGGTCGGATGCAAGCGGCCGATTCCTTCGGCTTCCAACGTCTTATGCGTCGGGCGGAATACGTAGCATCTGACCTGGATAAATCTTGTCCGGGTGCGTCAGCATCGGCTTGTTGGCCTCGAAAATTTGCGTGTATTTGTTCGGCGTGCCGTAAAACTGTTTGCTGATTTTTGACAGGTTGTCACCGCTGACGACCGCATACATTTGCGACTCGGGCTCGGGGCTCGACACCGTCATCATGTCGTTGACGGCAGTGACTGAGGCCACATTGCCGCAGCACAAAAGCACTTTTTCTTTCGTTGCCTGGTCCGGTGCCACGCCCGCAACCGTGACGGTGCCGGTCGGTGCATCGAACGCGATGTCGAGCGCCTCGACATGCAGGTTCATGGTGCCGATGTAGGTCTCGATGGCGTCGCCGGCGGTCTTGCTTAAAGCCGCGATGTTTTCAGGGGTGGGTGCGGCCGCAGCGGCGTCCTGGGCGGCTTTGGCTTCGCCGCGACCGAAGAGCTTTTCGCCGGCTTCCTTGATAAAACTGAACATGCCCATGGTGGTTCCAATCCAAATAAATTGTTCGCCCGGTGCAACATGCCGGACGCTTTCAATGTAAGGGCTGGAAGTGACAAAGCTGCACCGGAATGCCAACAGGCGTGCCTCGATTGCTCGTCATGACGCCAAATCGCGGCGCCCGCCTACATGGCCTCCTTCAGATTCGCAGCCGTCCCACACTTAGGCCTTCCATGTCGATGTCAGCGGGTTTCCCGGCCACCAGATCAGCCAGCGCGCGCGCGCTGCCGCAGCTGAGTGCCCAGCCGCTCGAACCGTGGCCCAGATTGAGCCACAGACCCGGCAGCCCGCTAGCGCCGATCACGGGCGGGCCGTCGGGCAGCATCGGGCGGGCGCCTTTCCAGACCTGCACGCTGGCGCCCAGATGATTGTGCTGGGCGGCACCGGGAAACCAGTCGTGCAAGACCTTGTAAAGCGTGCGGATGGCCGCCTGGCTTTTGCTTTGCAGCGAGCCGCCGATTTCCGCGCTGCCGGCAACGCGCACCCGCATGCCCAACCGCGAGATGGCAACCTTGTAGCGCTCGTCCATCAGCGCACCCCGGGGCGCATTGAAGGCCTCGCCTATGGGTGCGCTGACCGAATAGCCGTAAATTGCAGTCATCGGAATCTTCAGCCCGAGCGCGTTCAAAAGCTGCGCTGAATCAACGCCGGCGCACAGAACGATCTGGTCAAACTGGCGCGGGGCGTTTTCACCTGCTATCAAAATACTAGCTGCTTGCGTGCGTTCTATGCGGGCTACAGCAGAATTAAACTCGAATTTCACGCCACGCTTCTGGGCCTCTGTTTTCAGCAGCAGCGCAAACTGGCGGCAGTTCGCCACGCCATCGTCGGGCAGGTTGATGGCGCCGTGAAACTTTAAATCGGGATTCAGTGCGGGCTCAATTTGCCGCGCCTGGCCGGCTGTGATCTCATTGAAAGCCAGCCCGGCTTCGCGCAGCAGCCGAAGGCCGGGCTGCGCCAGGCGATGCTCTTTTTCAGCGCGCAACAGCACCATGAAGCCCGGCGCGCTGTCAAAGTCAAGTTCGAGCGCCTGGGTGATCTGGTCGAGCCGCTGGCGGCTGTAAAACGCCAGTCGCTGCAGGCGTGCGCGGTTGGCCAGGTAGGGCTTGAGCTGGCAGGCCTGGCGCCATTGGCGCATCCAGCCGATGTCGGCGGCCGACAGCGGCCAGCTCAGCCTGACTGCCGCATGTTTGCTGAACAGCTGCCGCATCACCTTGCCCGGCATGCCCGGCGAGGCCCAGGGCGTGACGTAGGCCGGGGACACGACGCCCGCATTGGCAAAACTGGTTTCTTCAGCCGCTGCGCCGCGCCGCTCGAACACCGTTACTTCATGGCCGTCGGTAGCCAACTCGTAAGCCGTGGTGACGCCGATGATGCCGGCGCCAATGACCGCAATCTTCATTCGGAGCGACCCCGCAACTGACGCCGGGACGGGGCACTGGAAATCAGGGAATTCATCTTTGTTTATAAGTGAAATTGGCCGCTAGCCCAGGTAAATATGGCGCAGACAGCTATCATTATTGTAGCGATGCGGTCAAAGCCGCCTCGACCTGAAGCGCCAGGTCAAGTAGCCCATCATCATGCAGCGCGGCATGCCACAGCATCAGGCCCACCGGGAGCTGGTCGGGTGTGTGGCAGGGCAGGGAAATCGCGCAGCCGTCCAGCATGTTGACCACCGACGTGTTGCCGAGCAGCAGGCCGTTGACCCGAAAAAATTCATCATCGTTATCGACCACGCTGGCGATAGGCGGCGCGACGATGGGAACCGTCGGCGACAGCACCGCGTCAAAGCCCGCCAGCTGCGCTTGCATGCGGCTGATCCACAGCTTTCGCGCTGCCAGCAGGTCGATGTAGTCGGCCGCGCTCACGCCCGCACCGCGCAGGATTCGCTGCGCGACGCGGTGGTCGTATTCGCTCTGGTGCGCGGCGATCAGGCTGCGGTGCCAGGCGTAGCTTTCGGCGGCTGAAAAACCGCCAGTGGCGTTGATGGCAGCCAGATCGGTAATTTCTGCAAGTGCAATTTCCTCGATCTGCGCGCCGGCCGTCCGCAGCACCTGCAGGCTGCGCTCGAATGCCGTAGCCACCGTGGCGTCGAGCGAATTTTGCATCTGCGTGCGGGCCACGGCGATGCGGCAGGCGGCCAGCGGTTTGCCTTCCAGCAGCACGCTGCGGGCCGCCAGCACTTCATGCACCGTGATGGCATCGCGCACCGAGCGGGTCATGGCGCAAACCGTGTCCATCGTCGTCGACAGCGGCAGGGCGCCCGTCGCCGGCACCAGCCGCGCGGTGCTTTTGAAGCCGACCAGGCCGCACAGCGCCGCCGGAATGCGG
Organism: Polaromonas sp.; assembly: GCA_031423655.1. Lineage (GTDB taxonomy): Bacteria > Pseudomonadota > Gammaproteobacteria > Burkholderiales > Burkholderiaceae_C > Polaromonas. The sequence continues at coordinate 17,157 of JANPFZ010000009.1, read as the reverse complement.
ATCGAGCCGCCGGTGTCTGAACCCAGACCCGCCAGCGCGGCGCCCGTGGCGACCGAAACCGCCGCGCCCGACGACGAGCCGCCCGGAATGCGTTCAATCGCGGCGTCGGCCGGGTTCACCGGCGTGCCGTAGTGCGGGTTGATGCCGACGCCTGAAAACGCGAACTCCACCATATTGGTACGCCCGGCCAGCGTCGCGCCAGCAGCCCGCAATCGCGCGACAGCCGTGCAGTCGGCGGCAGCTGTAGGCGCGTGAGCCAGTACGGTTGAACCGGCGGAGGTGGTCTGGCCGGCGATGTCGAATAAATCCTTGATCGACACGGCAATGCCTGTCAGCGGGCCGCTTTCGTAAGCTGGCAGTTGCCCACTCGCACCGGGCATGTAGACGTGGCGGCAGGCGGCGCTGGCAGCGATCTGCGCGGCGGCGGCGAGTACGTCGGCGACGCTGGTCTGGCCGGATCGAATGGCTTGCCGGGTGCTGTCAATATTGCCTGCGGGTAGGGTCGGGATCATTGGTAGGTGGGGGGTCGGGTGCTATACTCAGCAGGCTTTGCGAATGGTGGACTTGTCAAATTACAAGTTTGCTGATCGCGGAGTAAATCGCAAATCAGCCACTCAAGGTGTTGCCTTCAAATCGCCCCACGAAAGCTCGTGGGCGGGGCCGGAGACGATAAGCGCTGATTTTAGACACAACCTTTGGAGTTTTTATATGTCAACTAGCATGCGTGAAATGCTGGAAGCCGGCGTCCATTTCGGACACCAAACCCGCTTCTGGAACCCGAAAATGGCCCCCTATATTTTCGGCCATCGCAACCGTATTCACATCATCAACCTGGAAAAATCGCTCCCGATGTACCAGGACGCGATGAAGTTCGCGAAGCAGCTGTCTGCCAATCGCGGCACCATCCTGATGGTTGGCACCAAGCGCCAGGCGCGCGAAACCATCGCCATGGAAGCCAAGCGCGCAGGCGTCCCCTTCGTTGACCAGCGCTGGCTCGGCGGCATGCTGACGAATTTCAAAACTGTCAAGACTTCGATCAAGCGCCTGAAAGAAATGAAGGCCCAGCAGGAAGCGGGCCTCGACACGATCAGCAAGAAGGAACAGCTGACCTTCAAACGCGAAATCGAAAAGCTCGAAAAAGACATAGGCGGCATTCAGGACATGGCTGCACTGCCAGATGCCATTTTCGTGATTGACGTCGGTTTCCACAAGATCGCTATCCTGGAAGCCAAGAAACTGGGCATTCCGCTGATCGGTGTGGTGGACTCCAACCATTCGCCTATCGGTATCGACTACGTGATTCCGGGCAACGACGACTCGTCCAAAGCGGTTGCCCTGTACGCACGCGGAATTGCCGACGCGATCATCGAAGGCCGGGCCAACGCCATGAATGACATTGTCAAAGCAGTGTCGAACGAAAGTTCGGACGAATTTGTCGAAGTGGAAAACGCACCAGCCTGATGACTCAGGCATAACTGGTGCATTGAGCCAGACGCGAAAAAGGGGCTCGCGTGGCCCCTTTTTCACAACTTAACGATTCAGACCGTTGCGACCCGACAGGTACGCGCCGGTCATCACCCGAACGGAGAATATTCAATGGCTATTACCGCAAGCATGGTCGCCGAACTGCGCGCCAAAACCGACGCCCCCATGATGGAGTGCAAAAAAGCACTGACCGAAGCTGAAGGCAACTTTGACAAAGCAGAGGAAATCCTGCGCGTGAAGCTGGGCAACAAGGCCGGCAAAGCCGCCTCGCGTATCACGGCTGAAGGCGTAGTTGCTGCCCACCGCGAAGGCGATGTCGGCGCGCTGGTTGAGATCAACTGCGAAACTGACTTTGTCACCAAAAACGACAGCTTTCTGGCTTTCTCCCAGGGCGTGGTCGAAGGCATCGTCAAGAACAACCCGGCTGACGTCGCTGCTGTGGGCGCCATGCCCTTGAGCCTGGATGGCTTTGGCCCGACCGTAGAGGACGTGCGCAAGGGCCTGATCGGCAAGATCGGCGAAAACATGTCGGTGCGCCGCTTCAAGCGTTTTGCCGGCAGCCAGATAGCCACCTACCTGCACGGCACTCGTATTGGCGTGGTGGTTGAATTTGAAGGCGACGAAGCCGCTGCCAAAGACGTGGCGATGCACGTCGCGGCCATGAAGCCAGTGTCATTGTCCAGCGCCGATGTGCCAGCCGAACTGGTCGCCAAGGAGCGTTCGGTAGCTGCTGCCAAGGCGGCTGAAGATGCGTCCAAGGCCACAGCTGAAGGTAAGCCGGTTCAGTCGGCCGAAATTGTTGCCAAACGTATCGAAGGCGGCGTGCAAAAGTACCTGAAGGAAGTCAGCCTGTACAACCAGAGTTTTGTCAAGAATGACAAGCAGACGGTCGAGCAGATGCTGAAGGAAAAAGCTACCACGGTGAAGTCGTTCACTTTGTACGTGGTGGGCGAGGGTATCGAGAAGAAGGTCGATGATTTCGCTGCCGAGGTGGCTGCACAGATTGCCGCCGCCAAATCAGCGGAAGCCAACCCTGCCTAGTCGGTCCGAACCTGCCGGAAGGCCGCTAAACTTCAGCCAACACCACTCACGGAAAGCGCCCGCATGCCAGCCTACAAGCGAATCTTGTTAAAACTGTCAGGCGAGGCCTTGATGGGAGACGATGCCTTTGGCATCAACCGCGCCACAATCGTTCGCATGGTCGAGGAAATTGCCGAAATCACGCGCATGGGCGTGCAAGTGGCGGTGGTGATTGGCGGCGGCAATATTTTTCGTGGCGTAGCTGGCGGCTCGGTCGGTATGGACCGGGCCACCGCCGACTACATGGGCATGCTGGCCACCGTGATGAACGCACTGGCGCTGGGCGACACCATGGACAAGGCCGGCCTGACGGCTCGGGTCATGTCGGCCATCGGCATCGAGCGTGTGGTCGAACCCTATGTTCGCCCCAAGGCCCTGCAGTATCTGGAAGAAGGCAAGGTGGTTATATTTGCCGCCGGCACAGGTAATCCATTCTTCACTACCGACACAGCCGCCGCATTGCGCGGCGCAGAAATTGGTGCGGAAATCGTCCTGAAGGCGACCAAGGTCGATGGCGTCTATTCGGCAGATCCGAAAAAAGACCCGAACGCCACACGCTACACCAGCATTTCCTTCAATGAAGCTATGGGTAAAAACCTGGAAGTCATGGATGCGACCGCTTTTGCGCTTTGCCGTGACCAGAAATTACCGATCAAGGTATTCAGCATTTTCAAGCACGGCGCGCTAAGGCGCGTGGTGCAGGGCGAGGACGAGGGAACACTGGTCCACGTTTGATGGCATCGCGTGTGGAACCAGCGACTTCCTCTTGACCCAAAATTTTCATATATTTGCCGCATCTTTTATACCCAGAAATCCGGAGATTCGAGTATGAGTATTGTTGAAATCAAGCAGCATGCAGAGCAGAAAATGCAGCAGTCCCTTGATGCTTTCAAGAATGGACTGACCAAGATTCGTACCGGCCGTGCCAACCCCGGCCTGCTGGACACTGTGCACGTCGACTACTACGGCTCGATGGTGCCGATTAGTCAGGTGGCCAACGTGTCGCTGCTTGACGCGCGCACGATTAGCGTGTCGCCGTGGGAAAAAGGCATGGGCGCGAAGATTGAAAAAGCCATTCGTGATTCCGATCTCGGCCTCAATCCGGCTTCACAGGGCGAACTGATTCGTGTGCCGATGCCGGCCATGACGGAAGAGCGTCGCCGGGAACTCACCAAAGTCGTTCGCGCAGAGGGCGAACACGCCAAGGTGGCGATTCGCAATCTGCGCCGCGACGCCAATGACAGCGTGAAAAAACTCGTCAAAGACAAGTTGGCGTCCGAAGACGACGAGCGGCGTTCGCAAGACGAGATCCAGAAGTTCACCGACCGTTTCATTGCCGATGTCGACAAACTAGTTGCGGGCAAGGAACACGACATCATGGCGGTCTGACTTTGCCCCCACGCTCGTTTGCTTCGCGTAACTCTCTGCCCCCCGGGGGGGGCGTTGCGCCTGCGGCCCGGCTAAGCCGGTTCCGCGGCCCCGGCTTGCATGTCGGGGCCCCATGGTCGCTCGTTGCGTCTAGCCTCCGATGTCTATAAACCCCGTGCAAAGCCCCGTTCCCCACCATATCGCCATCGTGATGGATGGGAATGGCCGGTGGGCTAAGAAGCGGTTTTTGCCGCGTATCGCGGGTCACAAACAGGGTGTTGATTCGCTTAGGCGCTGCGTTCGCGCTTGTGTGGAACGGGGCGTCAAGGTATTGACAGTTTTCGCGTTTTCGTCAGAGAACTGGAACCGGCCTTCCGACGAAGTGTCTGGTTTGATGGAATTGCTCGTTTTGACGCTTTCGCGCGAAGTACCTCGTCTCAATGACAACGGCGTCCGGATTTATTTTGTCGGAGACCGCGACCGCCTTTCTGTGAAAGTTCAGGCCGGACTTGCGCTGGCCGAGCGCAACACCGCTGGTAATGAGCGGCTGATTTTGAACATCTGCTTCAACTACGGTGGGCGCTGGGACATTGCCCAGGCAGCGCAAAAACTGGCCCTTCGCGGCGAGGCGATCACCGAGATGTCGATGGACCGCGCCATGGCGCTGGCACACGTGCCCGATCCGGATTTGCTGATCCGAACCGGCGGCGAGCTGCGCATCAGCAATTTTCTGCTCTGGCAGGCGGCCTATTCGGAACTGCATTTCTCTGACACGCTCTGGCCTGAATTTGACGAGGCCGCGCTCGATGAAGCGATTGCTTTTTTTCGTACTCGTGAGCGTCGTTTTGGCCAGACTTCCGAGCAGTTGAGCGTGCCGTCAATCATCCCCGTCAAACAAAAGATGAGAGCCGCCTGATGCTCAAACAGCGTATCGTCACGGCGCTGGTTTTGCTCGCGATTTTGCTTCCTGCACTTTTCTACAAAACGCCCACGCCTTTCTGGGTCGTCGCCCTGGTGCTACTGTCCGCCGGTGCTTGGGAATGGGGTCGCCTGAACGGTTTGGAACACGTCGGCGCCTGTGCGCTGGCGGGCGCCTGTGTCGCGCTGTGCGCGCTTTCCTGGTATGTCGGCTGGCTTGAGCGGCCATTGCCGCTTTTGTGGGCTGGCGCAGGCGCGGCGTGGGTCTTGATTGGCAGTTGGTTGTTGCGTCGGGGCGTGGTCGGCTGGTCGTCTGTTGCGCGGTCTGTTCGCCTGACCGGTGGGCTGCTGGCCCTCTGGCTGGCCTGGCTGGCGGTGGCCCAGGCACGTTTCATCGGCATTGAGTTTTTGCTGTCGGTGCTGCTGCTGGTTTGGGCCGCTGATGTCTTTGCCTATTTTGCCGGGCGCGCGTTCGGTGGGCGATTCAGCCGCGGCAAATTGGCGACGTCCATCAGTCCCGGCAAAAGCTGGGAAGGTGTGTGGGGCGGTATGACGGGTGTGTTGCTGCTTGCGTTCGGGTGGCTTTGGTTGGGCGCCGGCCAGTCGCTCTATGCGCGGCTGACTGAAAAACACGGCCTCGCGATCATGTTGCTGGCTGCAGTCTTGATGGCGGCGATGAGCGTGGTGGGCGACCTGGTGGAGTCGCTGATCAAGCGCAGCGCAGGCGCGAAAGACTCCAGCGGTTTATTGCCCGGTCACGGCGGCGTGCTGGACCGCGTCGATGCGCTGCTGCCTACGCTTCCGCTGGCCATGATGCTGGCTTCGCTTTACTAGTCCGATGTCGCTTCCAAAGCAGCGCATAACCGTCCTGGGCTCGACCGGCTCTGTAGGTGTGAATACGCTGGATGTCATCGCCCGGCATCCGGATCGCTTTGAGGTTTTTGCCCTCAGCGCGGCGACGCAGACCGACCTGCTGCTGGCTCAGTGCGCTAAATTCAAGCCGCGCTACGCGGTCATGGCCAGCGAGCCGCATGCCCGCGACCTGGCCGAGAAAATCAAGGCAAATAGCCTCTCAGTCCAAGTTTTATCTGCGTCAAGTGCTCTTGAAATGATAGCGTCGCACGAACTCGTCGACTCGGTCATGGCGGCGATTGTTGGCGCTGCAGGTCTCGGTGCCTGCATGGCAGCAGCGAGAGCTGGCAAGCGCTTGCTGCTCGCCAACAAGGAAGCATTGGTGGTCGGTGGCGACGTGTTCATGCAGGCGGTGCGAGCAGGCGGCGCGAAGCTGCTGCCGATTGACAGCGAACATTCTGCGATTTTCCAGTCGCTGCCGGAAGACGCTTCGACCTGGGCCCAGCGCGTCGAAAAGATCATCCTGACCGCTTCCGGCGGGCCGTTTCGCACCCGCGAACCTGGCAGCCTGCGCGACGTCACGCCCGACGAAGCCTGCGCGCATCCTAACTGGGTCATGGGCCGAAAAATCTCGGTCGATTCCGCAACCATGATGAACAAGGCGCTGGAGGTCATCGAGGCCAAGTTTTTGTTCAATCTGGCCCCGACGCAGATCGAAGTCGTGATTCATCCCCAGAGCATCATCCACTCGATGGTGCAATACCGTGACACCTCGGTCGTTGCGCAGCTGGGCACGCCTGACATGCGGGTGCCGATCGCTTTCGGTCTGGCTTGGCCCGACCGGGTTGAATCGGGTGCCCGGGCACTAGACTTCACCGCCCTGTCCAACATGACGTTTGAGGTGCCCGATGAACGCCGTTTTCCAGGCTTGCGCCTGGCTTGGCAGGTGCTTGACGCGGCAACGGGTAGCACTGCTGTTCTTAATGCAGCGAATGAAATCGCAGTGGCTGCTTTTCTTGCCAGGCGATTAAGGTTTGATGACATTCATCGCGTAAACCATGCAACTTTGGAAGCGGTGGCTGTCTCTGAGGTACACGATATCGAGGGACTGCTGGCACTGGATGCGCAGTCCCGGCTGATTGCCGCTCAACTGGCTGAACGTTTGGAGTCCTGACATGCTGACACTGATTGCATTTGTAGTCGCGCTGGGTATTTTGATTGCCGTGCATGAATACGGCCACTATCGGGTGGCTGTAGCTTGCGGCATCAAGGTGCTGAAGTTCTCGATCGGATTCGGCAAACCGATCTACACCTGGCGGCTTAAAGGCAAGCCGACAGAATTTGCCATTGGCATGCTGCCCCTTGGCGGCTACGTCAAGATGCTCGACGAACGCGAAGGCCCGGTTGATCCTGCCGAGCGACATCTTGCATTCAACAACCAGCCTTTGAAATCGCGTGCAGCCGTCGTGGCTGCAGGCCCCGCCGCCAACTTGCTTCTGGCCGTGTTTATCTATGCGGTGGTTAATTGGGCCGGGGTTCAGGAGCCAAAGGCTGTTCTGGCCAGTCCGGTGGCGGGCTCGCTCGCGGAAAAGGCCGGGCTGCACGGCCTGGATGTGGTTCAGCAAGCCGCATTTGCCGGGGATGAACTGCAGACGGTTCGCTCGTTTGAAGATTTGCGCTGGCGGCTCACTCAGGGCGCGCTGGAGGGTCGCGATTTGACCCTGTTGCTGGCCGACAAACCTGGCAGCATCGGGAGAAGCATCGTACTGCCACTCAGTTCCATGGGCGCCGCAGAAGCTGATGCGCAATTGTTCAGAAAAATCGGCATTCTTGGGCCGTGGACGCAGCCGGTGATTGGCGAAGTGATCGCTGGTGGCGCGGCAGAAAAATCCGGCTTGCGCGCGGGCGATATCGTGCAGCGGGCAGGGACTGCCGCCATCGTGGACGGCCAGCAACTGCGTGAGGTGATTCGTGCGTCTGCAAAGATGGCGCCGGGCGCAGCCACGCGTGAGGCGCAAACCTGGCGCGTACTGCGTGCCGGTCAGCCGCTGGATTTGCAGGTGTTTCCTGACATCAAACAAGAGGCCGGCCAGACCGTTGCGCGGATCGGCGCCTATGTGGGCGCGCCCCCGGATATGGTCATGGTGCGATACGGCCCGATTGACGGGTTGTGGCAGGGCGGGGTGCGTACCTGGGAAGTGTCTGCGCTGACGCTGAAGATGATGGGGAAAATGGTCATCGGTGAAGCATCGCTGAAGAACCTGAGTGGGCCGCTCACTATTGCCGACTATGCCGGAAAATCTGCCAGTCTGGGATGGACGTCGTACCTGGTGTTTTTAGCGCTTATCAGTGTCAGTCTGGGTGTGCTGAATCTGCTGCCGCTACCGGTATTGGATGGTGGGCACCTGATGTATTATCTTTGGGAGGCAATCACAGGCCGAGGCGTATCTGACGCCTGGATGGAAAGACTGCAACGCGGCGGCGTTGCGATCCTGTTGGCCATGATGTCTGTCGCCCTGTTCAACGACGTCACCCGGCTCCTTGGTTAAGCGCTCTGTTCAGCGCACTTACCAAGGCTAACCCCCTACATTTCATGCAAAAAAAAGTCATTCGCTTTAAAGCTCGTTCGGTATGCGCCATTGCGGCCAGTTTGCTTTTAGCGCACGCCGCCTGGGCCATCGATCCATTCACGGTTCGGGATATTCGGGTTGAAGGCCTTCAGCGTGTGGAGCCCGGAACCATCTTCGCATCGCTTCCCTTTCGGGTTGGCGAAACTTACAGCGATGACAAAGGCGCCACTGCCATTCGTGCGCTGTTTGGTCTCGGCCTGTTCAAGGATGTACGCCTTGAGGTCAGCGGCGACGTGCTGGTCGTGATTGTTGAAGAGCGCCCTACCGTAGCCGACGTTGATTTTGTCGGTACCAAAGAATTTGAAAAAGACGCCTTGCGCAAGGCGCTTCGTGATGTTGGCATTGCCGATGGCCAGCCCTTTGACAAGGCACTCGCCGACCGGGCCGAGCAGGAACTCAAACGCCAGTACATCAACAAAAGCCTGTACGCCGTCGAAATTGTCACGACGGTCACGCCGATTGAGCGCAATCGGGTGAACCTCACGTTCGGTGTGGTGGAGGGCGACGTCGCGAAGATCCAGGAGATCCGGATTACCGGCAACAAGGCCTTCAGCGAATCAACTTTGCTGGGGCTTTTTGACCTTGATACCGGTGGCTGGTTGAGTTGGTACACGAAGTCCAATCGTTACTCCAGAGCCAAGCTGAACGCCGATATCGAATCACTGCGCTCCTACTACCTGTCACGCGGTTATCTGGAGTTCAGGATCGACTCCACGCAGGTTGCGATTTCACCCGACAAGCAGGGCATTGCGGTGACCGTCAATGTGACTGAAGGCGAGCGATTTGTGGTATCCAGCGTCAAGCTGGAAGGCAACTACCTGGACAAGGAAGAAGAGTTCAAATCGCTGGTGACGATTCAGCCGGGTGAGGCTTACAACGCCGACCGCGTCGCCGAAACCACCAAGGCCTTCACCGATTATTTCGGCACCTTCGGTTTCGCCTTCGCGAAAGTTGAAGCCACGCCTGAAATTGATCGCGTCAACAACCGGGTGTCGTTTGTGCTTCAGGCAGAGCCTTCGCGCCGCGCCTATGTGCGCCGGGTCAATGTGGCAGGCAACAACCGCACGCGCGACGAAGTGGTTCGGCGCGAGTTCAGGCAGTTCGAATCATCTTGGTATGACGGCGACAAAATTCGCCTGTCGCGCAACCGGGTTGACCGGCTTGGGTTTTTTACCGATGTGAATGTCGAAACCCAGGAAGTGTCCGGTACGGCCGATCAGGTTGACGTGACCGTGTCGGTGATTGAAAAGCCGACCGGTAACCTCCAGCTGGGCGCGGGTTTCTCCAGTGCCGACAAGTTGTCGCTGGTGTTCGGCATCAAGCAGGAAAACGTTTTTGGTTCAGGCAACTACCTGGGTATCGAGGTCAATACCAGCAGGTCGAACCGGCAAATTGTGCTCAGCACGATCGACCCCTATTTCACGGCTGATGGTGTGTCGCGCAGCATCGACGTGTATGACCGGACTTCCAAACCGCTGTCCGGACAAGGCGGCGACTATGCCCTGAAGACGCGTGGCGCCAGTATTCGATTTGGTGTTCCTTTCACTGAGCAGGACACGGTCTACTTCGGCTCTGGTTACGAGCAATTGACCATCGTGCCTGGCACCAATCTGCCCGGTACCTATCAAACATTTATCAATCAGTTCGGTGCCAAGACAAACTCCATACCGCTGACGGTGGGTTGGTCGCGCGACAACCGCGACAGTGCGCTGGTTCCAACGTCGGGGCGCTTCCAGCGCTTGTATGGCGACTGGGGCATTGCTGGCGATCTCAAGTTTCTGCGAGCCAACTACCAGTTGCAGCAATACATTCCGCTGAATAAGCAGTTCACTATCGCCTTGAATGGTGAGCTGGGCTGGGGCAAGGGCCTGAACGGTCAGCCTTATCCATTGTTCAAGAACTATTATTCAGGCGGTTTGGGCTCGGTCCGCGGGTTCCAGCAAGGCTCGCTCGGTCCGCGCGACGCATTGGATCCATTGCTTACCACCGGCGGGCCAAAGAAGCTTACGCTTAATGGCGAACTCGTCGCGCCGTTCCCTGGCGCTGGCAACGACCGTACATTGCGCCTTTATGGCTTTCTCGATGCCGGAAATGTGTTTGGCGAAAAAGACCAATACCGGCTCAATGATCTGCGTGTTTCTACCGGTATCGGCATCAGCTGGATATCTCCAGTCGGCCCATTGCGCATTGCCTACGCCGTACCCTTGCGTAAACAGCCAGGCGATAGAATAGAGCGCCTGCAATTTCAAATTGGAACATCGTTTTAATGAAACATTTTTCAAGCAAACTTTTCCTTGCTGCCGTCATTGCATTGGCGGGCTTCTCAGTCAGCGCGCAAGAGTTCAGGGTCGGCGTCGTCAACCTCGACCGGATTTTTCGCGAAGCCAATTCTGCGAAGTCGGCCCAGACCAAGCTGGAGCAGGAGTTCAGCAAGCGCGAGAAAGAACTCAACGATACGGCTACCCAGCTCAAGACCCTGTCCGAAAAGTTCGAGCGTGAGGCACCGACTCTGGCCGAGAGTCAGCGCAATACACGGCAAAAGCAGCTGGTCGATCAGGACCGCGAGTTTCAGCGCAAGCGACGTGAATTTCAGGAAGACCTGAATACCCGCAAGAATGAAGAACTGCAGCAGGTCATCGAGCGCGCTAACAAGGTCGTGAAATCCTTGGCCGAGGCGGAAAAGTACGATCTGATTCTTCAGGAATCGGTTTACGTCAATCCGAAGCATGACATCACCGACAAGGTGATCAAGGCCCTGAACGCCACGCGTTAAGTCGCCGAGACTTAGCAAAACTTTTCGACTTTTTGAACCTTGGCTGGCGCAGTGTGACGCTCCGTCTTGCCGAAATTGTTCAAGCACTGGCCGATACTGGCCATGCCCACCTGCATGGTGACCCGCAAGTGCTGATCGAGCGTCTCGCCCCGCTTGAAGTCGCTGGTCCGAGCGACCTGAGCTTTCTCAGTCATCCAAAATACCTTGCCATGCTCGCTCGGAGCCGGGCCGCGTGCGTCATTGTGTCGCCGCAGATGCGCGAAGCCGCCATTAGTCGCGGCACCTGCATCGTTGCCGACGATCCGTATCACTACTTTGCTTTGGTGACGCAACTCTGGAAGCGCGCACATTTCCCCGCTGTAGCAGCGCAGATTCACACCACCGCGGTCATTGATGCGGCTGCAATCATCGCGCCTGGCGTGTCGGTGGGCGCGTTCTGTTGCATTGGCCCGGGCGCACGGATTGACGCCGGTGCGCGCATCGCCGAGCACTGCGTCGTCGGGCGCAATGCGCAGGTCGGCGCCGGTAGCCGGCTATCTGCCCGCGTGACCGTAGGCGACGATTGCCGCATCGGCGAACGCTGCATTGTTCATTCAGGCGTGGTCATAGGCGCTGATGGTTTTGGCTTTGCCCTGCATGAGGGTCAGTGGATCAAGATAGAACAGCTCGGTGCGGTTCGAATCGGCAATGACGTCGAGATCGGCGCCAACACCTGCATTGACCGCGGCGCGCTGCAAGACACTGTTCTTGAGGACGGCGTCAAGCTCGACAACCTGGTGCAGATCGGGCACAACGTGCGGGTCGGCATGCACACCGCGATGGCCGGATGTGTCGGGGTTGCAGGCAGCGCCACCATTGGCTCGAACTGCACAGTGGGTGGCGGCGCCATCGTGCTGGGTCATTTGCAGCTGGCCGATCATGTGAATATTTCAGCCGCTTCGGTGGTGACAAGATCTATTTTGAAGCCGGGGCATTACACCGGGCTCTTCCCCATCGACGACAATTACGCGTGGGAAAAAAATGCTGCAACACTCAAGCAGCTCCATACCCTGCGTGAACGAATCAAGCAGCTCGAAAAATCCATGTTGAGCCGCCCGAATAGCGCGGATAACGAAGAAAAATCATGATGGACATTCACCAAATTCTCAAACGCCTGCCGCATCGATATCCGATTTTGCTGGTAGACCGCGTGCTGGAAATCGAAAAAGGCAAACGCATCAAGGCGTTAAAAAACGTCACCATCAATGAGCCGTTTTTTATGGGGCATTTCCCCCATTACCCGGTCATGCCTGGTGTGATGATGCTCGAGGCCATGGCGCAGGCCGCAGCGCTGCTGGCCTTCGACGCCCTGGATACCCTGCCGGATGAAAAGTCGGTTTACTACTTTGCTGGCATTGAGAAAGCGCGCTTCAAGCGGCCGGTAGAGCCGGGCGACCAGCTCATCATGGACGTTACTTTGAACCGCATGAAGGCCGGCATTTTCAAGTTTTCGGGTGTGTCGCGCGTGGGTGACAAGATAGCGTGTGAGGCCGATCTGACCTGCGCGATGCGCGCGATAGCCTAAGTGGAGCTTGAGCAGTTTGAACAATATGGCCGCAGCAGGTAGCGCCCCAAGTATCCATGCCACGGCGCTGGTTGACCCGCAGGCCCGGATAGACGGCTCGGTGAGCGTCGGCCCTTACACGGTCATCGGGCCGCATGTCAGCATTGGGCCAGGCACTACCATCGGCGCGCACTGCGTAATTGAAGGCCGCACGACGATAGGCCGAGACAACCACATTTTCCAGTTCAACTCCATTGGCGCCATTCCGCAGGACAAAAAATACGCTGGCGAATCCTGCGAACTCGTGATTGGCGACCGCAACACCATTCGCGAGTTTTGCACCCTCAATATTGGCACGGTGCAAGACGCGGGCGTGACCCGTATCGGTAACGACAACTGGATCATGGCCTACGTGCACATCGCGCACGACTGCCAGCTCGGTGACCAGATCACCATGGCCAACAGCGTCACCCTGGCCGGTCATGTGCAGGTCGGCGACTGGGCGACCGTGGGCGGCCTGACCGGCGTGCTGCAGCGCATGCGTATAGGTGCCCATTCCATGGTGGGTTTTGCCAGCCACATCGGCAAGGACGTTCCGCCCTTCCTGATCGTGGATGGCAATCCGCTGGCGGTGCGCGGCGTGAACCTCGTCGGCCTGCGCCGCCGGGAGTTTTCAGCCGGGCGCATCACGGCCATCCGTGAAATGCACAGGCTGCTCTACCGCCAGGGTAAAACCCTGGAAGAGGCGCGCACAGGAATGGCTGCGCTGGCTTTGGAGGTGCCAGAAGCGGCTGCAGATGTGACCTTCATGGACAACTTCCTGGGCAGTTCTGCCGGCGGCATAGCCCGCTGAATCCATCCCGCATGCAACCCCAAACGGGCCCCCGCATCTCCATGGTGGCAGGCGAGGCTTCCGGCGACCTGCTGGCGGGTTTGATGCTGGACGGCATGCGTGCCCGCTGGCCTGAGTTGCACGCCAGCGGCATCGGCGGCCCGCACATGGCCGAGCGCGGTTTTCAGGCCCACTGGCACAGTGAAAGGCTGGCCGTGCACGGCTACAACATGGACGTGTTCGGCCGCCTCATCGAACTTCTTCGTATCCGCAAAAATCTGCGCGAACGCCTGTTGAGCGACCGGCCCGACGTTTTCATCGGTGTGGATGCGCCTGACTTCAACCTCGGGCTGGAAGCGGCGCTGAAAGCCGGTGGCATCCCCACCGTGCACTTTGTTTGCCCCTCAATCTGGGCCTGGCGCGCCGACCGGGTCGAAAAAATCCGGCGCAGTGTTGACCACATGCTGTGCATCTTTCCGTTCGAGCCGGCGCTGCTGGCATCGCACGGCATTGCGGGCACCTACGTGGGGCATCCGCTGGCCAGCGTGATCCCGATGCAAGCGGACCGCGCTGGCGCACGGGCCGCGCTGGGCCTGCGCGAGGAAGACTGCGTCGTTGCCGTTCTGCCGGGCAGCCGTCAATCCGAGATCGAATACCTTGCTTTAAGGCTATTTAAGGCTGCAGCCCTTATAAAACGTGCGCAAACAGCTATTAAATTCATAGTGCCTGCGATTCCATCACTGAAGGATTTGATAGCGCGCTTCGCCGATCAGGCAGGCATGCGGCCGAGTTTGCAGATCATCGAAGGCCAGTCGCACACGGCGCTGGCGGCTTGCGATGTGACCCTGATCGCCAGCGGTACTGCCACGCTGGAGGCGGCGCTGTTCAAGCGCCCGATGGTGATTGCCTACAACATGAACTGGTTGTCGTGGAAGATCATGCAACGCAAACAATTGCAGCCCTGGGTCGGATTGCCAAACATACTGTGTGAAGATTTTGTGGTGCCCGAATTCCTGCAGGATGCAGCGACCCCGGAAGCCCTCGCCAATGCGGTGCTGCAGTGGGTTGACGCCAAATCGGTGGCGCCTGAGAAAATAGCTGCGCTCGAAGCGCGATTCACCCAATTGCATGTTGATCTGACGCGCAACACCTCACAACTGGCCACCGATGCGATCCAGAAAATTCTTGAAAGCTGAGCAAACCGCGCTGTCCTGGGACACGCCGGGTCTGATGGCCGGTGTGGACGAGGCAGGACGCGGACCGCTCGCCGGCCCGGTGGTGGCAGCTGCCGTCATTCTGGATGAACTGAACCCGATCAAAGGGCTGGCTGACTCGAAAAAACTGACGGCGCTGCGCCGCGAAGCCCTGTACGACGAAATTCGCGCCAAGGCCTTGTGCTGCTCCATTGCACTGGCAACCGCCGAAGAAATCGACAGTCTGAATATTTTGCAGGCCACGATGCTCGCCATGAAGCGCGCCGTCGAGGGGCTGCGCCTCAAACCCCACAAGGTACTGGTAGACGGCAACCGCCTGCCGACGCTGCTTATTCTGGCCGAAGCGATTGTGAGGGGCGATGCGCTGGTGCCGTCGATCTCGGCCGCGTCAATTCTGGCGAAGGTCTACCGCGACCGCTGGTGCGCCGAATTTCACCTCGAATACCCGCAGTACGGTTTTGCCGGTCACAAAGGTTATGGCACCGCCGAACATTTGGCCGCCTTGCGCCTGCACGGCGCCTGCCCGCAACACCGGCGTTCGTTTGCGCCGGTCGCCGAGGTGCTCCGGTGACTGGCGCCGTGCCGGTCACGCACGTCACCTCCCGCGACAACGCCCTCGTCAAGGAACTGCGCAAGCTGTCGCATGAAAGCACGGCGTATCGCAAACAGGGCCGCGTGTGGCTGGAAGGTGACCATTTGTGCCGCGCGGCACTGGCGCGCGGCCTGAAGCCCGCATTAGCGGTATTTTCAGAGTCATATTGGCCTCTAGCCCAGGTGGAATGTGCGCAAGCAGCTATCAAAAACATAGTTATTGCTGATGCACTGCTGTCCGAAATCAGCGCTCTGGAATCACCTGCGCCCATGGGTTTTGTCATTGAGCTGCCGACTGCGGTGCCGCCTCTAGCGGGTGCCGCGTCAGTCATTCTCGACCGCGTGCAGGACGCCGGCAATGTCGGCTCCATTTTGCGCAGCGCTGCTGCCTTCGGGTTCAGCCAGATCATTGCGCTCAAAGGCACGGCGGCCCTGTGGTCGCCCAAAGTGCTGCGCGCCGGCATGGGCGCGCACTTCGGGCTGCGGCTGGTGGAAGGCGTCACCGTTGAGGCACTGCGCGCACTGACCGTTCCCATCGTCGTCACCAGCTCGCACCAGGGCAGTTTGTTGCATCAACAAAAGCTGCCTATGCCGTGCGCCTGGGCGATGGGGCACGAAGGGCAGGGGGTCGGTGATGAATTGATTGCCATGGCCAGCCTGCGCGTTCGAATCGATCAGCCTGGCGGCGAGGAATCCTTAAATGTCGCGTCGGCGGCAGCGATTTGCCTGTACGCCAGTTCGTTGGCGCAGCAGCCCCGGTAGACGACGCACGGGACCAAGGCCGCAAAGCCAGCCATTGCGGGGGCGAAGACGGACACGAGGTGCGCGACCGTGGGGCTCTTCAACCCAGCAGGGGCCGCGGAACTGGCTTCGCCAGGCCGCAGGCGCAGCGGCCCCCTTGGGGGGCAGGGAGCGACACGAAGTGCGCGACCGTGGGGGCCACATGCATGGCGATATAATCATGGGCTTTTCAAATCACAGCTTCGCCCGAGCGCGCACAAAGCAAATCTCCTCACAAAAGCAGCCTGCCATCGTTCCTTTTTGAACGTTCTTTGAGCATGCTTGGGCGAACCGTAACTCAACCGGTGGTCCCCTTGCTTTTGTCTTTACAACGAAACAACCCGCACGCCATTTTGGCACTTGCAGACGGCACGGTCTTCGTCGGCAACTCGATCGGAGCCGCAGGCTCCACGGTCGGCGAGGTGGTGTTCAACACCGCCATGACCGGCTACCAGGAAATCCTGACCGACCCGAGCTACTGCCAGCAGATCGTCACGCTGACTTATCCGCACATCGGTAACACCGGCGTGAATGTTGAAGATATTGAGGCCGACAAGGTACACGCCGCCGGTCTCATCATCAAGGACCTGCCTTTGCTGGCGTCCAACTTTCGCTCGACCATGACCTTGTCTGACTACCTGGTCAAGGAAAACACGGTTGCCATTGCCAACATCGACACGCGCCAGCTCACGCGCCACCTGCGCACGTACGGCGCGCAGAACGGCTGCATCATGGCGCTCGCCGATGGCGAAATCGCTGGCCAGACGCAGATCGCCAAAGCCGTGGCGATGGCCAAGTCGGCGCCCAGCATGGCCGGGCTGGATCTGGCGAAAGTCGTCTCTGTCAAGCAGACCTACGAGTGGACGCAGACCGAGTGGAAGCTGTTGAACCTCGAAGGCAAGCCGGGTTACGGCGTGCAAATCACGCCGAAATTCCATGTGGTCGCGTTTGACTTCGGCGTGAAGAAAAACATCTTGCGCATGATGGCCGAGCGCGGCGCACGCATCACCGTGGTGCCGGCGCAGACGCCTGCTGCCGACGTACTGAAGCTCAAACCCGACGGCATCTTTCTGGCCAACGGCCCTGGCGAC
>JANPFZ010000008.1:0-1544 GCA_031423655.1 Polaromonas sp. | reverse complement strand
GCCCGGGGTAAACATGGCAGGGGCCTTCAGCGCGTTGAAGTAGCCCAGCGGCGAAGTGGCCGCCGTGCGCCAGTGGTGAGGCAAGTGGACGGATAAAAAGGCATGTTGATTGTTCCTGTTGAGGGTTTACAAAGCGGGTGTGTAGGTGGACTACTCGCTCGCTGCAACCACGCACCGTGACAGTTCCGTGACCTGATGCGCGCTACGGACAACCGTATACAAAAATCGTACCGTTGAAAGAGACGACGGCCCACGGCACGCAGCATGATGCCGATCACGCCAAAGCCGCCGTGCTGTTGCGAAGGTTCGAGCGTGGGGCCGTAGTATCGGGTAAAAACAAGCCAAATACGCCTCTAGCCCAAGCAATACTTGCACAAGACGCTACTAAATCAAGAGCATTTTCGGTCACGGATGCTGCTCATCGCCAGCACGGCCCGAGCCGCAGGCGCCAAGCTCAACCCGGGCTCAAGCTCGAGCCGAATGCACGCTGACCACCAGAATCCAGATAAAAACTGCCAGTTGCAGCAGGTTCAGTCCCACGCTGGCGTAGTGCAGCGTCTTGAAAGCCTGGCCGCGCTTGTCGTCGCGAGCCTGGTTGATGCGCGGCGTCAGCCAGAAGCAGCTAAAGAAAAAAATCGCCGCGCACAATGCCAGGCCCGCCTGCGCAAGCCCGGTGCTTGCCAGCGCGGTGGCAATGGCCGTCGTGATGCCTAAAAACAGAAAATATTTTGGGAAGAACTTGCGAACATACGCCGCAGACCACTCCGCCGGCAGCACCATGAAGATAGTTGGCGCCACCGCCACGGTAAAAAACAGCATGATACCGACGTTACCGGCGACGATCAGGTCACTGAGATGGGTGAGCATCAGGGGCGTGCTCCCAAGGCAGCTTTGGGCCAGACCGCGTCCGGGGCTTTATCAAATGCAGGCGTCATGGCCGTACCGCTTCAAGGCGCCAGAAAATACTGACGCTTGTTTTTACCTGATGCTGGTGTCGCTCGGGCCGACGCTGTCCATTTGTCAGTCGTCCGAGGGGGCATCCGGGTCTTTCAAGACTCCCGTGCTCATGGCGTTTCTGATGAGCTGCTTTTCAAAGTGCCGATTTCTCCGGCCTTTTTTGGCCCCCGACCGTTTGCCGTTGCGTTTGTCCACCACGATGTTGGCCAAATGGCTCAGGTCGTGAATGTCTTGAATTGCATTGACCGACGTACGTTTTGCCATGGCGCATTAAAGCAAAAACCGGTTGTCTCCGCGTCTTGACGCGTTTTACTTCGCCGGCCGGTGCAGCGCACAGATTTTGTTGCCGTCCGGGTCGCGCAGGTAGGCCAGGTAAATCCGGCCCACCGGGCCATCCCGAAAGCCCGGCGGCTCTTCACACGTCGTGCCGCCGTTGGCCAGCCCCGCCGCATGGAAGGCATCGCCCTGCTCCGGCGACTGCACGGTAAACCCGATCGTGCTGCCATTGCCACGGCAAGCCGGCTCGCCATTGATGGGCGTGGTGATCGCGAACGAGCCGGTCGGGCTGCGGTAGAAATACCGGTTCT
>JANPFZ010000007.1:0-3607 GCA_031423655.1 Polaromonas sp. | reverse complement strand
CAGCGCGGCGTGGGCGAGCACGAGCCCTGGTTCGTCGCCCGCAAAGATCTGGACACGAATGTTTTGTGGGCGGTGCAGGGCCACGACCATCCGTGGCTGCAATCTACCGAGCTGAGCGCGCAGGACTGCAGCTGGGTGGCGGGCGCGCCGCCTTCTCCGGGCCGGCTGGCGGCGAAAAGCCGGTATCGGCAGGCGGATGCGACGTGTGAGCTGCGCGCCGTCACGTCGACGTACTGCGAGCTGGTGTTTGATGCGCCGCAATGGGCCGTCACGCCGGGGCAATCAGCCGTGCTGTATGACGGCGAGGTGTGTCTGGGCGGCGGCGTGATTGTGGCCAGCAATGTGCAGAACAGTTTGCTGGCCTCAGGACAGCGCCCGTCGCGTGAAACTACCTGACTATCAACAAAAAAAGCTGTCAGCCCCTGTAATACTTGCGCAAAGTGCTGCTATTTACATAGCACGTTTGCTGCTTAAAACGCCGACTCCATATACCCATAGATGTAGTTCGAGCCGCCATTCACACTGCCCAGCAAGCGCGATGCACCGAAGATGCCCGAGCGGTGCGACACGCCGAAACCGATGTAAGTGTCTTTCAGGGCGCGCGAGCCGATCAGGTCGCCCAGGCTGATGTCGAGGCTGGGATCGAGGTACTGCAGCACGCGCGATGAGGGTTGGTTGCCAAGGGCTGCGCTGCTGGCTTCGATGTAGGGCACGCGCTGCGCCAGCGACACACCGGCGCCGAAACCGAGCCGCGTTTTGACGCGATCACGCCACGGAAAGCCGTGGTAGTAGGCCTTCATGAAAAAATCAAGCTGCAAGCCGTTGGGCTGCAGGCCGCGTTCGTCATGACGTGTCAGGCCGACGTAGCCGACCAGATCGACCGGCCAGCTGTTGAAGTTTTCAGCAAAGGGTTTGCCGATCTGGATTGCCTGAATGTCGGTCCGGTCTTTGGACGAGGTTGCAAAACAGCGTGCCGTGACGATCTTGGCCAGGTGGCAGCCGTCGTCGGTCGATGCGCCGTAGAGCAGCTTGATGTAGGTGGGCGAACCGCCTGCGTCCGCACTGCGCGGCTTGGGCGCACCGAAGTCATACGCCGCGCCCACGTACACCGACGGCATGAAACGCTTGCTGACAACCGGGCTGTCCTTGATGCTGCCAGACAACAGCGTGCCCGACGCACCGCCCAGCAAGCGCCAGTTTTGCGACAGCTGGTAGCTGCCGTACAAACCCGCCGAAGCGTTGATGCCGGCGCCAGCCGAGTAGGCCGGGCGCGTTGCCGTGGTCTCGCCGGGCCTTACGCCGTAGTAGTAGTCGTTGAGCTGGGCATTGCGCCAGGCCAGCGTCACGCTGGGGCGCAGCGTCCAGCGGCCAGACCGCGCCTCGGTGCTGAAACCCAGCCGCGCCTCGGTGCCGCTTTGCGTGTCGCTGATGCCGTGCAGCAGTTCGGCCTGCAGCATGCCCCACGGTTGTTGGTAGCGGTAAGACAAGCCGGCGTCGGTTGACGAATGACGAATCGCCATGCCCGACAGACTGACGGGCGGCGACTTGAGCGGAAAGCCCTCCAACCGCTTGTCAAGGAACACATCCAGGCGCTGCTCTTGGCTGTCAAACAGCTTGACGCCGACGCGGCTGGAATGCAGAAAAACCCGCTCGCCTTCGTACAGAAACAGCGGCTGGATTTCCAGCCGGGTGGCGGCGTCTTTGTAGGGCGATGGTTCGTCCTTCAGCACATAGCCCAGGCCTGCGCTGCCAGGCGTGGTCTGGATGTCGGTGATCTGCTCGTTGTCTGCAGAGGCGAAGGCCGGGCTGCTGAGGGCCAGGGTGCTGGCCAATAGGGTCAGCAGGGCGGCAGGGCGGAACGTAGGAAGCGACGAAGGGCGGTGCATGTAATTTTTGAGTTGTCGGGTCGGGGAAGAGAGCGCGCATCGGGAACGGAGCCCGCGCACAGGTGAGGGGATGCAATTTTGCAGGGAAAACCGGGTGTCCCGGAGCGGGATGGAACAGCTACCTGCCCCTGCAGGCGCCACGCCATTGCCAAAACGACTTGCGCTAAAGATCAAATGACGCTACAGCCCATGTATTCAGGGCGCAAGCAGCTATTTAATTCATAGCATAAAGATTGAAGCTGCTGTGCGTGAATTCATGGGCGGTGCGCCCAAACCGTGTTCAGCTTGCCACGTTGCGGCCGTCGCAACCACCGCAATCACCGCAACTGTGAGAGAGGCGCGCGTCGTACGGCATTCAAGGCCGGGGTTTATAGTGGCTGCTCACCAATTTTCAGGCTGACCCTGCGCACCTTTGCGCCTGCGCAGCCATCGTGCAGGAGAACTTTTTTGACAACAACAACAGCAACAACATCAAGCCAGACCGGCACCGATTTGACTGACGCCAGCACGCGCTTCGGCAGCGGCCAGGCGGTGCGCCGCCTTGAAGACGATGCGCTGCTGGCGGGCAAAGGCCGGTTCACTGACGACTTCATGGACGACTTTATCGACGGCGCAAGCGCTGCGGCCAACCCCGCCGCGCAGAGCCGCCTGGTGTTCCTGCGGTCGCCCTATCCGCATGCGCGCATCGCGTCCATCGACGCGGCCGCAGCGCGCGCCATGCCGGGCGTGCTGCACATTGCCACCGGGGCTGATCTGGTGGCGGCGGGCGTCAAGCCGCTGGCCGGTTCGGTTGGCTTCAGGCGCGCCGACGGCACGCCGAGTGCCGCAGCGCCACGCCACGCGCTGGCGCATGAGCGGGTGCGCTTTGTGGGCGAGCCGGTGGCCGCCGTGGTGGCACTCACCTTGCAGCAGGCACGCGACGCCGCTGAAGCCATTTCTATTGACTACGACGAGTTGCCAATGGCCGTGAGCATGGACGCTGCCACCGCTCTTGGCGCGACCGCGCTGTGCCCCGAGGCGCCCGACAACATCGCCGCCGAAACGCGCTACGGCAGCGTGTCAGCCACCGCAGCCGCCTTCGCCACCGCGCGCCATGTCGTCAAACTGGAGATCATCAACCAGCGCCTGTCGCCGTTCAGCCTTGAGCCGCGTTCGGTGCTGGCCGCGTTCGACAGCGCCACGAAGCGCCTGACGATTCGCATGAGCACGCAGATGCCTACGGGCGTGCGCAACAGCGTGTGCGACGCGATGGGCCTGGCGCAGGAAGACGTGCGCGTGCTGGTCGGCGACGTGGGCGGCGGCTTCGGCATGAAGACCGGCGCCTACCCGGAAGACATCGCCGTGGCTTTTTGCGCCCACGCGCTGCAGCGCCCGGTGAAATGGGTGGCCGAACGAAGTGAAGAATTTATATCCAGCACCCACGGCCGTGACTTGCACAGCCACGCCGAGCTGGCCCTGGCCGAAGACGGCAAGATTCTGGCGCTGCGCCTGGCCTCACGCGCCAATGTGGGCGCGTACCCGACGGGCGCTGGCATCGCGATCCAGCTGATGATCGGCCCGTGGGTGCAGACCAGCGTGTATGACATCCCGACGATTGATTTTCATTTCAAGGCGGTGATGACCAACACCGCGCCGACCAGCCCCTACCGGGGTGCGGGCCGGCCCGAAGCCATCTTCACGATGGAGCGGCTGATGGACGAAGCCGCACGCCAGACCGGCAT
>JANPFZ010000006.1:0-3271 GCA_031423655.1 Polaromonas sp. | reverse complement strand
ATATGGCCGGGCATGATGCCGATCTTGATTTCTTCGGGGGTAATCAGCCCCGGGCAGTTGGGCCCCAGCAGCAGCGTGCGCTTGCCACCAGCAGATTCCTTGGCCTTCATGCGGTTGCGCAGCTCGAGCATGTCACGCACGGGGATACCTTCGGTGATGCAAATGGCCAAGTCGAGATTGGCTTCGACCGCCTCCAAAATCGCAGCGGCCGCGCCTGCGGGTGGCACGTAGATCACCGAGACCGTGGCGCCAGTGGCTTTAGCCGCGTCGGTCACGTTTGCATAAATCGGAATGCCTTCGAAGTCTTCGCCGGCCTTTTTCGGGTTCACGCCCGCCACAAAAGCCGCCTTGCCGTTGGCGTAGTCACGGCACATGCGGGTGTGGAACTGACCGGTCTTGCCGGTGATGCCCTGCGTGATGACTTTGGTGTTTTTGTTGATGTAAATGCTCATGGCGGCCTCATTCGGTGACTGTTTGAATCAAGTGGCCGCAGTGGATCTGGCTTTGCCAGGCCACATGTGGCCGCCCCCTTGAGGGGGAAGCGCCAAAGGCGCTACGGGGGTGTTTCATTCAACAGCAGCGACGATTTTCATCGCGGCGTCGGCCATGGTGTCTGCGGCGATGATCGGCAGGCCCGACTCGGCCAGCATCTTCTTGCCGAGGTCTTCGTTGGTGCCTTTCATGCGGACCACCAGCGGCACAGAGAGGTTCACGGCCTTGCAGGCAGCGATCACGCCGCCGGCAATCGTGTCGCACTTCATGATGCCGCCGAAGATGTTGACCAGAATGCCTTTGACCTCCGGGTTTTTCAGCATGATCTTGAAGGCCTCGGTGACTTTTTCTGCCGTAGCGCCACCGCCAACGTCAAGGAAGTTGGCCGGCTCGCCGCCAAACAGCTTGATGGTGTCCATCGTCGCCATCGCCAGGCCGGAGCCATTGACCAGGCAGCCGATGTTGCCGTCCAGGCTGATGTAGGCCAGGTCGATCTTGCTGGCTTCGACTTCAGCCGCGTCTTCTTCGTCCAGGTCGCGCAGAGCGACGATGTCCGGGTGACGAAACAGCGCGTTCGGGTCGAAGTTGAACTTCGCGTCCAGCGCCTTGATGTTGCCGTTGCCTTCCAGCACCAGCGGGTTGATCTCCACCAGGCTCGCGTCGGTGTCCATGTAGACCTTGTAGAGCTTTTTAAGCACGTCAACGGCTTGCGCGGTCGAGCCGGGCGGCACGGTCATGCCGTCAGACAGTTCCTTGGCTTGCGCGTCGGTCAGGCCGACCGCCGGGTCGACAAACACCTTGATGATTTTTTCCGGTGTGGCGTGCGCCACTTCCTCAATGTCCATCCCGCCTTCGCTGGACGCCATGAATGCGACCTTCTGCGTGGCGCGGTCGGTGACTGCCGACACGTAATATTCTTTTTTGATGTCGGCGCCTTCTTCGATCATCAGGCGGCGAACTTTTTGGCCTGCGGCGTCGGTCTGGTGCGTGATGAGCTGCATGCCCAGAATTTCACCGGCCAGTTTTTTCACTTCGTCAATGCTGCGCGCCAGCTTCACGCCGCCGCCCTTGCCGCGTCCGCCGGCATGAATCTGGGCCTTCACGACCCACACCGGGCCGCCGAGTTTTTGTGCGGCTTCTACCGCTTCCTGCACCGTGAAAGCGGGAATGCCACGCGGCACCGGCACACCAAAATTGCGCAAGATGTCCTTGCCCTGGTACTCGTGAATTTTCATGAAAAAACCTTCAGAAATGCGGTAAAAAAGGGGGCGCGGAAGGTGGGATGGCAGCGCTTGCCAGACCATGAAAGCGGCCTTCGTCAGCCTTTATCGGCCTCCATCAGTCGTCAGGCGCATCTTGAAGCCTGCCCCGGGCAACAGCGATGAACTGTATCATGCGGCGAAGCGTCAACCTTGTGCCTTACTTACGCCAAGACAGCAACCCGGATTGACCCGCACGCAAGCCAAACTGTTGTGCGCGGGCGCCGCCTCAAACCTTCAAAACATCCCGGAAAGTTCTTATGCCCAAAGTATTTATTGACGGGGAAGCCGGCACCACTGGCCTGCAGATTCGGGAACGGCTGCAGGCCATGCCGCAGATCGAGCTGGTTAGCATTGCGCCCGAATTGCGCAAGGACGCAGCGGCCAAACGTGAGCTGATGGCGCAGGTCGATCTCGTGATTTTGTGCCTGCACGATGACGCGGCGCGCGCGTCGGTCGCCATGATCGATTCACTGCCGGGCAAAAAACCCAAGATCATCGATGCGTCTACGGCCCACCGCACCGCACCGGGCTGGGTGTTCGGTTTTCCCGAACTCGATGCCGGCCAGCTTGATGCTGTGCGCCAGGCCGACCGCGTGGCCAACCCGGGCTGCTACGCCAGCGGTGCGATTGCGCTTCTGCGTCCGCTGGTGGACGCCGGGCTGCTGCCCAAAGATTACCCGGTGACCTTGCCGGCAGTCAGCGGTTATTCGGGCGGTGGCCGCCCGATGATCGAAGCCTACGAAGCGGCCGACCCCCTCGAGCGCGCGCCCGCGTATGAGCTGTATGCCCTCGGCCTTAACCACAAGCACATCCCGGAAATCATGAAATACGGCGGCCTGACGCGCCGCCCGCTGTTCCTGCCCTCGGTCGGCAATTTCCGTGAAGGCATGCTGGTCGAGCTGCCGCTGCACCTCGACTTGCTGGCTGGCAATCCGGACCTGGCCGCGCTGCGCCAGGCCTATGTCGATCACTACGCCGGCTCGCTCTGGGTCACGCACGAGCCGACGACGAAAGACGGCAAGCTCGACCCGCTGGGCGTGAACCACACCAACAAGCTGGAAATTCGTGTCTTTGGCAACGCGGAGTTCCAGCAGGCGGTGGTCGTGGCGCGACTCGACAACCTGGGCAAGGGTGCCAGCGGTGCGGCGGTGCAGAATTTGCAGTTGATGCTGGGTCTGGATTGAATTGACCTGTTTCGCGTAGTTGACCCGGTGGGGGTCGTCAAAACAGTCGCTTTTGAGGCTTTTTTAAGCATAAAACAAGACTCTAGCCCAATGAATATATGCGGGAGCAGCTATTTAATTCATAGCAAACTTGTATTTCAGGGAGATGGAGTTACACGCGGTGAGCGACCGTACCGTTTGCGACCCACCCCAGCAGCGGCCCCCTCGGGGGGCAGAGAGTTACGCGAAGCGAACGAACGTGGGGGCTAGTCATCCCGTTCCATGGCCTTACGGTGGCGTTCAACAAAGTCTTGATAGGTATTGATGCCGCGCAATTGCAAAATTGCATTACGC
>JANPFZ010000005.1:0-8499 GCA_031423655.1 Polaromonas sp. | reverse complement strand
GTTCGAGGCCTATTCCAACGACTTCATTGAAGCCACGCTGGTGAAAGCGATTTTTCCGCAAGACGCGGTGCGGCGGCGTTTTTTGCGCGCCGTCGGTAAAAGCAGCGCGATGGCGGCGATTGCCAGCGTGCTGCCGGTCGCAAGCATGCAGGCGCTGGCGCAAGACGCAGGTAAAAAAGCCGGCTCGCTCGAAAAGAACAACCTGAAGATCGGCTTCATACCAATCACTTGCGCCACGCCGCTGATCATGGCCGCGCCGCTCGGGTTTTATCAGCAGCAGGGGCTGAATGTCGAAGTGACCAAGACCGCCGGCTGGGCGCTGATTCGCGACAAGATGATCAACAAGGAATATGACGCGACGCATTTCCTGTCGCCGATGCCGCTGGCGATCTCGATGGGCCTGGGCTCGAACGCCACGCCGATGAATGTGGCGACGATTCAAAACATCAACGGCCAGGCGATCACGCTGGCGCTTAAGCACAAGAACAATCGCGACCCGAAGAACTGGAAGGGCTTCAAGTTCGCGATTCCGTTTGAATTTTCGATGCACAACTTTTTGCTGCGCTACTACCTCGCGGAGGCGGGCCTGAACCCTGACACCGACGTGCAGCTGCGCGTCGTACCGCCAGCTGAAATGGTGGCCAATCTGCGCGCCGGCAATATCGACGGTTTTCTCGGCCCCGACCCGTTTAACCAGCGTGCGGTGTTTGAAGAAGTCGGTTTTATTCACCTGCTGACCAAAGACATCTGGAGCGGCCACCCGTGCTGCGCTTTTGGAACCTCGACCGAATTCATCGAGAAAAATCCGAACACGTTTGCTGCGCTGTATCGATCCGTACTGACCGCCGCCGCGATGGCGCGCGACCCGAAAAACCGAGAGCTCATCGCCAAGGTGATTGCGCCCGCGCAGTATTTGAACCAGCCTGAAGCGGTGCTGAACCAGGTGCTGACCGGCAAGTTTGCCGACGGCCTGGGCAATATCAAGACCGTGCCGGATCGCGCCGACTTCGACCCGATGCCGTGGCAGTCGATGGCGGTGTGGATGCTGACGCAGATGAAGCGCTGGGGCTATGTGAAAGGCGACGTGAACTACAAGCAGATTGCCGAGAAAGTGTTTCTTATCACCGACGCGAGAAAGTACATGAAGGAGCTGGGTCAGAAAACGCCGGAAGGCGCGTATCCAAAGTTCACCATCATGGGCAAGGAGTTCGATGCGGCGAAGGCTGAGCAGTATGCGGCCGGGTTTGCGATCAACAAGATAGGGTGAAAACGGACTGCCAGACGCAAAGTACGCAAAGGTTTGGCAGAAGAAAAACCAAAAATACCTTTCAAGTTTTTGTTTCCTTTTGCGCCCTCTGCGAAACCTTTGCGCCCTCCGCGGCCGGCAATCCTCCCCGAAACAATCAACCATCGGCACCGAATTCATGAACATTGTCAAAACTCAGGGCTTCCGCGCCGGCGTGGTCTCTGCGCTGCTGCTATTCATCTTTATTGCTTTCTGGTACGCCGCAACCGCGCGGACTGAAAGCGTGGCTGGGGGCACCGCCGGCATGACTGCCGAGCAGATCGAGTACCAGAAGATGATGGGCAAGGACCCGGCGAGTGCTTCTCAAGCCAAGGCGTCGGGCTTTCCGACGCCGATGCAGATGGGCCAGACCTTCGTACGGCAGCTCAGCGACCCGTTTTATGACCGCGGCCCGAATGAGAAGGGCATTGCGATTCAGCTGGCGCATTCGTTGGGTCGCGTCGGGCTGGGTTTTCTGCTGGCCTGCCTGGTGGCGATTCCGCTGGGCTTTGTGATTGGCATGTCGCCGCTGCTGCGGCGCGCGTTTGACCCGTTCATTCAGGTGCTCAAACCGATTTCGCCGCTAGCGTGGATGCCGCTGGCGCTCTACACCATCAAGGACTCGTCGGCCTCGGGCATTTTTGTGATCTTCATCTGCTCGGTCTGGCCGATGTTGATCAACACCGCCTTCGGCGTGTCGGCAGTGAAACGCGAATGGCTGAATGTGGCCAGCACGCTCGAAGTCAATCCACTACGGAAAGCATTTCAGGTCATTTTGCCGGCCGCCGCGCCCACCATATTGACGGGTATGCGCATCTCGATGGGCATTGCGTGGCTGGTGATCGTGGCCGCCGAAATGCTGGTCGGCGGCACCGGCATCGGCTACTTCGTGTGGAACGAATGGAACAACCTGTCGCTGACGAATGTAATTTTCGCGATCTTCGTGATCGGTGTGGTCGGCATGCTGCTGGACCTTAGTTTTGCGCAGCTGCAAAAGGCGGTGACCTATGTGGAATGAGTCGGTGGTTCGCGGCGCACCTGCCCTTCCCTACGAGGCCTCCAGGAAAGAAACCAGCATGCAGAGATTCCTCAAAGTCGAGAGCCTGAGCAAGGCTTTCGTGCCCGCCAAACCGGTCTTCGCCGATGTGAGCTTCAGCATCGACAAAGGCGAGTTCGTCTGCATCATCGGCCATTCGGGCTGCGGCAAAACGACCGTGCTCAATGTACTGGCCGGGCTGGACACCGCCACCAGCGGGAACGTATTCATGGACAACCGCGAGATCGGCGGGCCGGGACTGGAGCGCGGCGTGGTGTTTCAAAGCCACGCACTGATGCCATGGCTGACGGTGCGCAAGAACATTGCATTTGCCGTGGTGTCGCGCTGGCCTGACTGGAACGCGGCACAGGTGCATGCGCAGGTTGAAAAGTTCGTCGCCATGGTCGGCCTGAGCGCCGCCATCGACAAAAAACCATCGCAGCTTTCGGGCGGCATGAAGCAGCGCGTCGGCATTGCGCGCGCATTTGCCATCCAACCCAAGATGCTGCTGCTCGATGAACCGTTTGGTGCGCTCGATGCCCTGACGCGCGGCACGATTCAGGACGAGCTGATGAGCA
The DNA here is from genome assembly GCA_031423655.1 of Polaromonas sp. GTDB lineage: Bacteria > Pseudomonadota > Gammaproteobacteria > Burkholderiales > Burkholderiaceae_C > Polaromonas. The sequence continues at coordinate 5,600 of JANPFZ010000005.1, read as the reverse complement.
TCGTGCGCGAGACCCATCAAACCGTGTTCATGATCACACACGATGTAGACGAAGCGATTTTGCTGGCGGACCGCATTATCCTGATGACCAACGGCGCGGAGACTGCCAACGGCTATGTGCCCGGGGGCATCGGCGAAGTGGTCATCAACACGCTGCCGCAACAGCGCACGCGCGCCGAGCTGCATCACCTGGATGGCTACTACGAGCTGCGCAACCACATTGTCGATTTCCTCATCAAGCGCGCGAAGCCTGGGGTCTGATGCGGACTACCGGTCGCAGAAGTCGCAAAGGTTTCGCAAAAGACGCAAAAGCAACAAGGAAAAATTTATAAAAGGTATTTTCGGTTTTCCTTCTGCGAAACCTTTGCGCCCTCTGCAGCCAGATATTTTTCTCGTTCTCTCATCCACAATACCAACCGGAGCAACCATGAACCGCAACGACGTCACCGAAAAGATCATCACCGCCAAGGTAGCCAAAAGCATCAGCTGGGATTCAGTCGCCAAAAAAGTTGGCCTGAGCAAAGAGTGGGTCACCGCCGGCTGCCTGGGCCAGATGACCTTCGACGACAAGCAGGCAAAGATCATCGGCAAGATTTTCGGCTTGAACGCCGAAGAGCAAAAGTGGCTGCAGGTTGTGCCTTACAAAGGCTCTTTGCCCACCGCCGTGCCGACCGACCCGCTGATCTACCGCTGGTATGAAATCGTCAGCGTTTACGGCACCACCATCAAGGAACTGATCCACGAAGAGTTCGGCGACGGCATCATGAGCGCGATCGATTTTTCGATGGACATCGTTCGCCAGCCCGACCCGAAAGGCGACCGGGTCAACGTGGTGCTGTCGGGGAAATTCCTGCCGTACAAGCAGTACTGATGACGTACTGAGCACAAACTGTCAGCATGTCGGGCCAAGCCGCATTTGGCCTGCGGGCAAAATGCGGCCATGAACTCTCTTCAAGGCATCCGCATCCTCGACCTGTCCCGCGTTCTGGCGGGTCCCTGGTGTACGCAGACGCTGGCTGACCTGGGCGCCGATGTTATCAAGATCGAGCGCCCCGGCACCGGCGATGACACCCGCACCTGGGGCCCACCGTTCTTGACAGACAACGCTGGCGCGGAAACCCACGAGGCGGCCTACTACCTGGGCACCAACCGCAACAAGCGCTCGGTCACCTGTGATATTTCACTGCCCGGCGGCCAGGCGCTGATTCGCGAATTGGCGGTCCACTGCGATGTGTTTGTCGAGAACTTCAAGGTCGGCGACATGGCACGCTACGGGCTGGACTACGCCGCGATCAAAGCCATCAACCCGCGTTTGGTGTATTGCTCGATCACTGGCTTTGGTCAGACCGGACCGTATGCCGAACGCGCGGGGTACGACTACGCGATTCAGGGCATGGGCGGGCTGATGAGCGTGACCGGCGAGCGTGACGATATCGGTGGCGGGCCGCAAAAAGTCGGTGTGGCGGTGGCTGATTTGATGACCGGCATGTATGCGACGGTGGCCATACTGGCGGCTTTGCGACACGCCGAGAAAACCGGCGAAGGCCAGCAGGTGGACATGGCGCTGCTGGACACGCAGGTGGCCATGCTGGCCAATCTGGGCGCCAATTACCTCGTCAGCGGCGCGGTGCCGGGACGGGCCGGCAATGCGCATCAGAACATTGTGCCGTACCAGGTATTTGAGGTGGCGCCATCGGCCGATGGAAGGAAAGACCACCTCATTGTGGCGGTGGGAAACGATTCGCAATTCGTCAAGTTCTGCGCCGTGGCCCACAGGCAAGAGCTGGGAACGAACCCGCTGTTTGCCAAAAATCGCGACCGTGTCACGAACCGCGCGCAACTGGTGCCGATGCTGGAAGCCGTCATGCTCACGCGCAGCAAATCCGACTGGCTGGCCGCGCTGGAAGCCGCCAAAGTGCCGTGCGGCGCCATCAACAACCTGGCCGAGGTGTTTGCCGACCCGCAGGTCGCTGCCCGTGGCCTGGTGACGCCGTGGCTGCATCCGCTGCAGAGCGACTTGCGGCTCGTCGCCAGCCCGATAAAGCTCAGCGCCACGCCGCCGCGCAATGACCGGGCGCCGCCTTTGCTGGGCCAGCACACGGACGAGGTTTTGCGCGAACTGCTGCAAATGTCAGGCGAACGCCTGACCGGACTGAAAAACGCCAAAGTGGTCTGATGGCGACGCATTAGCGCTCGGCAAACGCTCGCCGTCGTCTTCCGTTGTTGCAATGCAGTGCTACGATAAAGATAGCTGTTTGCTGCCGTATTACTTGGTCTAGCGGCCGATTTGATGTTTACGATGTTAAAAATCTGTCATCCCCGCGAAGACGGGTCGCCAGGGGATCGACCAAGCGAGACACCCGGACACCTCGCCAGACAATAAAGACCTTTTCATCACGATAAACGCTGTGCAAGGGTATGCCCCATCCTTCGGATTGATCCGTCAGCCGGTCGCCCGCCATGAATCTTTCGGGCGTAGCTTCGCGGTGAATTCGAAAACCAGCCTGCCGTGACTTTCTACCGGATGTGCCTGCCTGGAACGTACGAAAGAAGTTGTCGCTAAGCTTTTCATCTGAATGAATACTAAGATGTAAAAAAACGTGTGTTCTCGGAACCCAGACGACTTCCACAGTCGCGCAATCCGGCCAAAGATCGCGCAAACGAGATTGAAAGTATTTAGCCATGAACCGAGGCGTAACCCCGATCCGGCGTATTACCGCCGCTGAGCCCGCAAAGGAGGCGGTGCCGCCGCAAGCGCTGACGGACTACGCACTCGTCGGCCAGTTCGGCGCCGAACTGGCTGAACCGATCAACACCATGCACAACATCGTGCAGGATTTCAACCAGAGCCGCCACATGTCGCACGCGCAAATGGTGCAGCTGGTTGCTTCAGTCGAAACTGCGCTCGTGGTGACGCGCCAGAGCCAGCAGATCGCCCGCCTGGCCGAGGGCCGGCTGCGCCAGTCGCACGAACGCATACACCTGGACGAGCTGCTGCATCAAACCCTCTCCGAGCTGTCGCCGACACTGAAAGCTCGCGGCATTGAAATCCACCGCAATATCAAACCAGTCGAAATCATCATCGACCCCGGCCTGCTTTCCAGCCTGGTAGAGACTGCGCTGACCTGGGGCTGCAGCCAAGGCAAACGCGTCGTGGTGTCGCTGGGCATCAAAAACTGGCCCGAACACGGCATGCTGGCGATCAAGGCCAGCAACCTGCCCGGCACGCTCACACCGCCGGCTCAGGCCGATACGCTGGCCTGGCAACTGCTGGTGCTCACGGCGCAGGTCATGGGCGTTACGATCGAACGCGAGATCACGGCGAATGGCGAGGCCCTGCTGCTGATGGAGTTTGCCCGCACCGTGAAGCAGTTTGAAGGCCTGACCGCTGTAGAAATGGACGCCAGTGGCGATTCATCCTTTCACAATGGCACCAAGCCGATGGCGGGCATGCGCATCTTGCTGATCACCAGCGACTCAATGGTGCGCGCGGAAGTGGAAGAGGCCGGACGGCTGCTGGGCCTGCAGGTCGACAGGGTTCCCAGCGTTGAGCAGGCGCAGCGCTACGTCAAATTGGGCATGCCGCACCTCGTCATCATCGACGAACAGCTCAATGACGATTCATTTGGAAGGCTGCAAAACGACATCACCAGCACTAACCCCAACCTTGGCTTCATCGAGATCGCCGACGAATCCAACACCTTCGAGATTTCCAGCTGGATGAGCGACAGCATTACACGCGTCAGCCGTGACGTGATGCGTGCCCAACTGCCATCGGTGCTGATGCTGGAACTGGCCCGTGCACTGTAGGAGCGTCCAGCGCGGCGCATAGCGCCATGTTTTTAGTAGCTGTTTACGCTTGTTTGTATTACCTGGGCTGGGAACCCTCTGCATAGTCCCTGCGGTTTGTGATAAGCCGGGCTCCGGCGGTCTGCGGCGTCGTTTTTTTTTCTAAAATCGGTGCTACAGGCAAAAAGAAATGCCGCTTTGCAGCTAATCCCGATCCACAGAGTGAATGTTCATGGGGAGCAGTTGCGTGACGGGCATGCCAAAGGATTTTTTACAGCCTCGATGTTCTAGCTGAGCGGGCGACGACGGCATGCCCTTGGCGCTCGGCTTGAGCAAGGGCTAAGGCGTACTCGTGAACTGCGCGAGGAGAAATTGCTCACCAGAGCCCAGAACGCTACGCTGTGCGTACCTCTGTCCTGAGTTTGTCGAAGGGTCAGCCCGAACGGACGTGTGAAGAAGTCAATCGTCCTCACCACCCCTTAAAACGCGCCCAATCACGTCCCCGCCAAACCCCCTCGCCGCCAGGAACCGCATCTGCTTCGCCCGCCCGGCGGCATCGGCAGCGGGCCCGTCGAATTTCTTGCGCCAGAGCGCCCGCGCCCGATCCAGCTCCGTCGCTTTCAGACCCGCCATCGCGTCCAGCACGGCTTCCTTGCCAAGGCCCTTGCCGAGCAGCTCCTGCCTGATACGTGCGGCGCCCATCCTGGCCTGTCGGCGATTGACCACCGACTCGACGACGCGGGCTTCGCTGATGAAGTCTTTGGCTTGCAGCTCGTCAAGTACCCCGGCGAGCTGGCCGGGCGTTTCTTCATGCGGCGCGAGTTTGCGTTCCAGCTCGGCGCGCGAATACTCGCGGCCAGACAGCAGGCGCAGCGCGCGCCCCTTGAGCGACAAGGTGAAACCTGACTTGCCGGTATTGGCTGGCGGGTCAGAGCGGCCCCGCCGGCATGCGGACTCGTTTGCTGAAGGAGCCGCGTCGGTGCTCATGCCCGGCCTTCCCGAATACCTAGCGCCGCTATTTTTTTAATAGCTACTTGCGCACAATTTACCTGAGCTAGAACACGATTCAGCATATAAAACAGCGTTGGCAGCCTTACGCGGCGATTTTGGGCGCCTTCTCGGCCTTCGCCGGTTTGTCAGCTTTACCGCCCGCAGGCAGTACCGCCGGTTCTATCAAGCGGATGCCCAGCGACTCGCGCACCTTGTTTTCAATCTCGATGGCCAGCTCGGGGTTTTCTTTCAAAAATTCACGCGAGTTGTCGCGGCCCTGGCCGATTTTTTCGCCGTTGAAGGCGTACCAGGCGCCGGCTTTTTCAACGATGTGGCCAGCCACGCCGAGGTCAAGCACTTCACCGAGCCGGCTGATGCCCTCGCCGTACAAAATGTCGAACTCGGCGGTCTTGAACGGTGACGCGACCTTGTTTTTCACCACCTTCACGCGGGTTTCGTTGCCGATGACCTCGTCGCCTTTTTTGATTGAGCCGATGCGGCGAATATCGAGCCGCACCGAAGCATAGAACTTCAGCGCATTGCCGCCAGTCGTCGTCTCGGGTGAGCCAAACATCACGCCGATCTTCATGCGGATCTGGTTGATGAAGATCACCATGCAGTTGGCTTTCTTGATGGTGGCGGTCAGCTTGCGCAGCGCCTGGCTCATCAGCCGCGCCTGCAGGCCGGGCAGCGAGTCGCCCATTTCGCCTTCGAGTTCGGCCTTGGGTGTCAGCGCCGCCACCGAGTCGATCACGATCAGGTCGACCGCGCCGGAGCGGGTCAGCGAATCGACGATTTCGAGCGCCTGCTCGCCGGTGTCGG
>JANPFZ010000004.1:0-1776 GCA_031423655.1 Polaromonas sp. | reverse complement strand
TTGGGGCTGACACTGGCGCAAACTTTTGTTCAGCAACACCACGGTTTGATCGAGTGTGACAGCGTGCCGGGGCGTACCGATTTCAAGCTGCTGATACCGCTGCCTTGAGGTCTGTGCAACCCTGAGTTGAGTGACGGGTTCTTTCAATCTGTCCAGGCAAAAAACGAAGGGCAACGATGTCAACAAGGGACCGCAAGTTATGAAACCGATCTGGATTGTTGATGATGACCAGTCGATCCGTTTTGTTCTGGAAAAAGCCCTTCTGCGTGAAGATCTGCCGACCCGCAGTTTCACCAACCCCAAAGAAGTTTTGCTGGCGCTCGAAAACGCTAGCGACGACGACGGCCCACAAATTCTGGTGAGCGACATTCGCATGCCCGGCGGCTCCGGGCTCGACCTGCTGGAGAAGGTCAAGCAAAAGTTGCCGGGCCTTCCGGTCATCATCATGACGGCGTTCTCGGACCTGGACAGCGCCGTGTCGGCCTTCCAGGGCGGCGCTTTTGAATACCTGCCCAAGCCCTTTGATTTGCCAAAAGCGGTCGAGCTGATCCGCCGCGCGGTCGAAGAAAGCCAGCGCGAGGAAGTGGCCGAAGAGCGCATGGCTGCCGCGCCCGAAATGCTCGGCCAGGCACCGGCCATGCAGGACGTTTTTCGTGCGATTGGCCGCTTGAGCCAGAGCATGGTCACGGTCATGATCACCGGCGAATCCGGCTCGGGCAAAGAACTGGTCGCGCGTGCGCTGCACAAGCATTCGCCGCGCGCAGGCGGGCCGTTTGTCGCCATCAACACCGCCGCAATTCCTAAAGACCTGTTAGAGAGCGAACTCTTTGGCCACGAACGCGGTGCGTTCACAGGCGCGCAGACCATGCGCCGTGGCCGCTTTGAGCAAGCTGACGGCGGCACGCTGTTTCTCGATGAAATCGGCGACATGCCGTTTGATTTGCAGACGCGTCTGTTGCGCGTTTTGAGCGACGGCAGTTTCTACCGCGTCGGCGGCCATGCTGCGGTGAAGACCAATGTGCGGGTCATTGCTGCCACGCATCAGGACCTGGAGCAGCGCGTCAAGGACGGCGCCTTCCGTGAGGACCTGTTTCACCGACTGAACGTCATCCGGCTGCGCCTGCCAGCGCTTCGCGAGCGGCGAGAGGATGTGTTCATGCTGACGCGCCATTTTCTGCAGCAAAGCGCCAAGCAATTGGGGGTTGAGCCCAAACGTATTTCAGATGCAGCTTTGCAGCAGCTCAGCCTGTTTGCGTTTCCGGGCAACGTGCGTCAGCTGGAAAACATCTGTCACTGGCTCACGGTGATGGCGCCTGCTCAAGTCGTTGAGCCCAAGGACTTGCCGCCCGAAGTGCTGGGCACCACAACCCTGGCAGCCAGGGCGCCAGGCTTTGCTGCAGCAGCTGAATTTGTAGTCGAATCCGCCGACCCTCAAGGTGCGGTCAACCTGAGCGCCCCTGCGCGCGCGCCGTCAGCTGTGCTGTTTTCGCCTGCAACGGCGGAGGTGCTGGTGTCGTTGCCTGGAAATGTCGTACCGCCAGTGTCGGAACCTGCGATGTCGGCCTCCTGGGAAGCCGGACTGGAAGCAGAAGCCATGGCCTTGCTGGCGACAGGCCGCAGCGACGTGTGGGATGTGCTGACGCGCCGTTTCGAGTCCAAACTGATTCAGACTGCACTACTTAACACGCGCGGGCGCCGCATTGAGGCAGCACAAAAACTTGGCATTGGGCGCAACACCATCACGCGCAAGATTCAGGAATTGAATATCGAGTGATG
>JANPFZ010000003.1:0-3975 GCA_031423655.1 Polaromonas sp. | reverse complement strand
GTAGAACGCGTCGCTGTCCAGCACCGGGCCGGCCGCTTCATCGTCGTACAAATCCACCTGCAGCAGATCCACCGTGCGCTGGTGTGTCGGTTTTTGTATTTCAGCCGCCGCATCGGCTTCGATCACGCTCAGCCGCGCATCGTCGCGCGGCAGCTTGAACCACAACTGGCAGGCAGAGATGACCTGCGAGTTCAACTCCACCGCCGTGGTTCTCATGCGCAGTTTTTTGTAGCAAAACTTCGTCAGCGCTGCAGACCCCAGCCCCAATTGCATCGCGTGCTTTTTGGCCACGCCGGCGGGCTCCATGAACAACAGGCCGGCCATCATGCGCTGCACGTATTCCAGCTCAATGTCGAACGGTGCATCTACCAGCATCGAGCCCTGCACCCATTCGGTGCCCAGATGCAGAAAACGAACTCCGTCCATCTCAGAGAAATTGACCCCGGGCAGTGCTTCGCCGCCCTTTGCTGCTGTTATTAACGCCATTTAAAACCCGTCCTGAATCAATCCGTGTTGCTCGAATACTTCTCGCCAGGCAGCGAGTTTGCGCTCAAAACTCCAGGACGCATTGGCCGGGCTGCTTGAGGGCAGCCGATAAACCGGCAAACCGAGTTGCTCCGTGTGCCGCGCGTGCCTGAAACTTTCGCCGCCATTGTGGGCAATGGCCGCCAGCTTCGGACAGAGTTCTTTCAGGCTCGCCAGATCATTGAGCATCGGGCTGCGAATACGGCTGTCCAGGCTGCTTTCACGCTCGCAAGCCGCGTAGACATCCCACAAGCCCACGCCTTTGGACAGCAACCATTCGCTACGAATTCGATAGCTGGTTACGCCCGTACTGCTTGGGCTAGATGGCCAAATGGCTTGCAAAATAGGCCAAAAGTGGTTGCGCGGGTGGCCGTAGTACTGCTGGGCCGCCAGCGACGCTGCGCCCGGAAAACTTCCCAGAATCAGCAGGCGCGTCTGCGCGCAGACCAGCGGCGGCAGACCGGTCAGCACGCCAGCAAGGCCTTGAGTCTGGGCAGGGCGTGAAAGGCGTTGGCGGTGCTGGCCACTGCCAGCGCCTCCACCGATATGCCGCGTAGCAGCGCCACCTGCTGCGCAATCGCCGGCAGCTCGCCGGGCTCATTACGGCCCTGCGCCTGCCCGCCAGCGCGCTGCGCTGCGGTTCTATAAACCCAGTGTGGCGGAATGTCGGGCGAGTCGGTTTCCAGGACCAGCGCGTCAAGCGGCAAGCCGGCAGCCAGTCGCCGCAGTTGAAGTGCAGCTTCAAATGTCACGGCGCCGCCGAACCCCAGCTTGAAACCCAGTTTGATGAATTCAGCAGCCTGCTGCTCGCTCCCGTTGAAGGCGTGGGCGATACCGCGCCAGTGGCCGTCTGAAGGCACCAGTTCACGCAGATGTTTCAACAATTTGTCAGCCGACCGGCGCACGTGAAGAATCACGGGCAGGCCATGTTTTCGGGCCAGCTTGAGTTGCGCCCGATAAAAAAATTCCTGCCGCTCGCGCATCGCGGCGCTCTGCAACTCCGGCAAAAAATAATCGAGTCCTATTTCTCCCACCGCGACCAGACGCGGATCATATTTTCGAGCGACCAGTTCGGCGTCTAGCGTCTGGATATCTTGTTCCTGTGCGTGGGCGACCGCCAGCGGATGGATTCCCAGCGCGTAGCTGTACGAAAACGCCCGCGCCAGCATCCGTACGGCTTCAAAGTTGCCGACGCACACGGCCGGCAACACGCAGTGGCGAACGCCGACGGCCCTTGCCCGCGCGCAGACATCGGCCACGTCGTGCGCAAATTCGGAGGCATCAAGGTGGCAGTGCGTATCAATCCAGTTAGTCATGGTGGCAACAAAAACAAAAAACAAAAAACAAAAAACGAGACAGAGACAGAGACAGAGACAGAGACAGAGACAAAAACAGAAACAGAAAACGAAGGCGCTGATTGCAATGTTGGCATATAAAAACCAGGGGCAAGAATTGGTCAGCGGGACGCGCACTGCGACTCATCCGCCAGTTGAGCCCGGAGATATTCAGAGCCCGTGCAAAAACGCATAAATCGTGATACGGTGAGGTCGTTGTTTCTGTGGTTTTTCCAACATTTATTTCACAGGTGAACGAATGCGAAGGCCTGCTCTCTACAGTAGCTCCAGCCGCCCAGGCGCTGATCGCGCCGTCAACGACGGGCCGGGGCCAGCCGGGCTGGAGGCTCCGGTCACTGCGCCACCATCCGCTTCACAAGTACACCCACCGCCAACCTCCCGCTTCAAGCGCCTGACGGGGAAGTTTCGCGCCGATAACCTGTATTTGCTGTGGTCGGTGATCGGTCTGATGGCTTTGATGCTGACCATCAGCCTGTCGCTTGCAATCAAGCCGGACGCGCGCCGCGTGACGCAGAAAGACATTAACTTGGCGGTGCTGAAAACACTGGAGACCACGGTGCTGCCGTCGCCCGCAGCCAAAGCCTATGAAGCCATCAGTCCATCCGTGGTGCGGGTGGTGGGACTGAGTAAAAACCATGCCAAAGAGAGCGAAAAAAACGCTGAGGGCAAGGACGAACGCGATCGCAGCGTGGGCACCGGCGTGGTCATTACCGACAAAGGTATTATTTTGACCAATCTGCACGTGGTTCAGGGCGCAGACACCATTCAGATCACTTTTGCAGACGGCCTCGAATCGACCGCAACCATCACCGGCGTGCAGCCCGAAAACGACCTGGCCGTATTGCAGGCCAAAAAAATCCCCGATGACATGATTGCCGCCACCATGCGCTCCACCGCCGACCTTGTGCCCGGTGAGCAGGTGCTGGCGGTAGGCTTCCCTTTCGGCATTGGTCCGTCGGCATCGGCCGGTGTAATTTCCGGACTGAAACGCACGTTCCGCTCGCCGGAAGGCAAGCAGCAGATCAGCAATTTGATTCAGTTTGACGCCGCCGCCAACCCCGGCAACTCAGGCGGGCCGCTGGTCACCATGGATGGCGAAGTGATCGGCATAGTTACCGCCATTTACAACCCCAATCAACAAAGAACATTTGTAGGCATAGGCTTTGCTGTGCCGATAGAAAACGCAGCTGCTGCAGCAGGAATGCCCCCGTTCTGATTCATTGGGGACGGATCAGGTCGCGGCAAGGCCGAACCCGCTCGTTCCCCCACCGTTTGAGATCCCGCTAATTTGCCTGCGAATATCAACAACCTCAACGCCAAAGCACATGACCGAAAACTCCACTCCCGACACTGCCCAACTCATGGAGCAAATCCTCTACGAAGTCAAACGCGTCGTGGTAGGCCAGGACCGCTTTCTGGAACGCGTCATGGTGGCCATATTGGCGCAGGGCCATTTGCTGGTTGAAGGCGTGCCGGGCCTGGCCAAAACTTTGACGGTCAAGACGCTGGCCAACACCATCAGCGGCGATTTCAAACGTATCCAGTTCACACCCGATCTGGTGCCTGCTGACCTGGTCGGCACGCGCATCTACAACCAGAAGAACGGCGACTTCAGCACCTCGCTGGGCCCGGTCTTTACCAACCTGTTGCTGGCCGATGAGATCAACCGCGCACCCGCCAAAGTGCAAAGCGCCCTGCTCGAAGTGATGCAGGAACGTCAGGTGACGATTGCCGGCATCACGCACAAGGTGCCCTCGCCTTTTCTGGTCATGGCGACGCAAAATCCGATTGAAACCGAAGGCACCTATCCGCTGCCCGAAGCGCAGGTTGACCGCTTCATGATGAAGGTGCTGGTGGACTACCCCACGGACGAAGAAGAGTTCGTCATCGTGCAGCGTGTCACCGGCCCCGCAGTCACGGTATCGGCAGTGGCGACAACTGAGCAGCTCGCGTCTCTTCAGGCTGAATGCCGGCGGATTTACGTTGACCCGTCGCTGGTGCAGTACGCGGTGCGGTTGGTATCGGCCACGCGCAACCCCGAAAAGCACGGCATCAAGGACTTGTCGCGTTTCATCACCTTCGGCGCCAGCCCCCG
>JANPFZ010000002.1:0-9388 GCA_031423655.1 Polaromonas sp. | reverse complement strand
CACCAGCAGCAACACGGCCAGCGTGAAGTAATAAAAAGTGACCTTGTTGTCCAGATCCCACCAGGCAAACGGAGTCCAGCCAAACAGCGACACCGTGGGTTTGAAGTTGATGTACAGGCCGTCTGAGCCGCCCAGTACCTTGTTGTCGAAGAACAGGTAAAACACCATCTGCGCAAATGCCATCGTGACCATGATGAAGTAGATGCCGTGGGTGCGCACGACGAAAAATCCGATGATGAGCGCAGCCGCACCCGATGCCAGCACCGCCAGCGGCAGCGTCCACCACAGGCTGACCGCCTCGCCCTGCGGCGTGAGAAAGGCCAGCGCATAGCCAGCCAGCCCGAAGTAGGCCGCATGCCCCAGCGAAACGAGGCCGGTCACACCCTGCAGCAGATCAAGGCTCATCGCAAAAATCGCCATGATCATCATGCGCGTGACCATCTGGGTGTAGAAATCGGTGCCAGCGAAGGGGAAAGCGACTAGAGCGATCAGCGCGAGGCAAAGGGCCACCTGAATGCCGCGCGGCAAAATCTCAAGATTGGCTTTTTGCGCGCTCATGTTTTGAAGAGTCCTTCAGGCTTCCACAGCAGCACCGCCGCCATCAGCATATACACCAGCATGCCCGCCACCGATGGCAGCAGCACCTTGCCAAAGGTATCGACCAGCCCGACCAGCAAAGCGGCTATGAGCGCGCCGCGCACCGAACCAATACCGCCTATCACCACCACTACAAAGCACATGATGAGCACCTGCGAGCCCATGTTGGGGTAGACGCTGGCAACCGGCGCGGCGATCATGCCGGCGACAGCGGCAAGCCCAACGCCCAGCGCAAATACCACCGAATAAATCAGCTTGATGTTGATGCCGAGCGACTCGGCCATGTCACGGTTGAATGCGCCGGCGCGTATCTTCATGCCGAGACGGGTTTTGGAGATCAGCAAATAAAGACCAATGGCCAACGTAATGCAGACGCCCGACATGAAGAGACGGTAGACCGGATAAGACAGGTTCTCGGTGAGCGGAATCGAGGCGCTGAGCTGCGCTGGAATCGGCACGCCGTGTACGTCGTCGCCCCAAACGATGGAACGCAGTTCCTCGAAGATGTAGATCAGACCGAAGGTGAGCAGCACTTGGTCGAGGTGGTCGCGTTGGTAGAAGTGCCTGAACAGCAGCCACTCCAGTGCCAGCCCGAAGATGACTGACAGCGCGGCACCCGCGATGATCGCCAGCGTGAGGCTGCCGAATTGCGCGCTGAGCGACCACGCCAGATACGCACCCAGCATATAAAAACTGCCATGCGCCAGATTGACCACGCCCATGATGCCGAAGATCAGTGTCAGGCCAGCCGCAAGCATGAAAAGCAGCAGGCCATACTGCACGCTGTTTAAAAGCTGAATGAGAAAGTTGGCGAGATCCATGGCGCGTCAGGTCTGGCGACGTGTCAGCAGTAACAAGCCGCCCATCAGCGTGAACAGCCCGCCCGAAACTCGGTTGAACCACCCGACGACACGACTTGAGCGCAGCACCGGCGCGATGCGCGAAACGCCCAATGCGCAGCCGGTCAGCACGCTGAATTCAAAGGCCATGAAGGTCAGCGCCAGGATGGCAAATTGCAGTACGAAAGGCGCGGCGGGATTGAGAAATTGGGGAAAGAAAGCGGCGAAGAAAAGCACGGCCTTCGGGTTGCTGGCCCCAACCAGAAATCCCTTTAAAAATAAGGAACGGCGCTGCGTGGGCGATGCCGCAGTTGTGCGGTCATCGAGCACAGCCGTGTCACTGCGAAAGGTCTTGATGCCCAGGTAAATCAAATAAGCGGCGCCCACCACTTTGGCAACAGTGAACGCCGTCTCTGATGCCGCCAGCAGCGCGCCCAATCCCATCGCCGACAGCAGCATGACGCACAGCACCGCGCTGACGCTGCCCGCCACCGAGGTCATGGCCTTGCGCGGGCCGTGGTTTAGCGCGTTGGTCATGCACATCAGCATGGTCGGGCCGGGTGTGAGGATCAGCAGGGCAACTGCTGCAACGTAGAGGAGGTAGGTGGCGAGGGTCATGGATGGGACGATAGCATTGCTTAAGAGATGCCTGGCACGCGCCGTGACAGTTGGTTTAAAAAAATGCGGTGGGGCGGGGGCAAGCTCTTCATACAAGCAGGGGCCGCAGGCGCAGCGGCCCCCTCGGGGGGCAGGGAGCTACGCGCAGCGAGCGACCGTGGGGGCTCTTAACGCAAGCAGGGGCCGCGGAACCGGCTTCGCCGGGCCGCAGGCGCAGCGGCCCCCTCGGGGGGCGGGAAGCTACACGCAGTGAGCGACCGTGGGGGCTACATCTTGCAGCCAGCGCCGCTGTCCGCCAGCGCTCTGGCGGCTACACCCAAGACCTTGTTTTCCTTGTTTTCAACCACGCGCAAGTACATGTCCTGCACCGGGTTGTGCGACTTGCTCATGGTCCATTTACCGCGTGGGCTGTCGATGGTCGCGCCTTCCATGGCCTTGTACAGTGCGGGTTTGCTGCTGAGGTCGCCCTTGACCGCGTTGGCGCCCTGAATCATCAGCAGGCCGGTGTCATAGCCCTGCACCGCATACACATCGGGCTGGGCCTTGTAAGCTTTTGCGTAATCGAGGCGGAATTGTTTGTTGCGTGGCGTATCGAGGGAGTCGCTGTAATGCATCGTCGTGATGATGCCGTCGGCAGCCGGGCCTGCGGCTTCCAGCACGCCTTCAGTGAGAAAGCCCGAGCCATACAGCGGTATCTTTCCCTTGAGGCCGGCGGCGGCGTAGTCCTTGATGAACTTGGCCGCGCCGCCACCGGCAAAAAAGCAGGCCACGGCGTCGGGTTTCAGCGCGGCGATTTCGGTTAGCAGCGCCTGGAATTCGACTTGCGGAAATGGCAGACCGAGTTCCTTGAGGATGGTGCCGCCGGACGCGGTATAGCTTTCCTTGAAGCCTTCAAACGCCTCATCGCCCGCAGCATATTTCCAGGTGATCCACACGGCCTTTTTATGGCCCTTGGCGATCATGGCCTGGCCCAGAGCGCGGGTCGGTTGCGAGTTGGTGAACGAGGTGCGGAAAACGTTGGGCGCGCACAGGCTGCGCGTGGCAGCGTGTACGCCGGCGTTGGGAATCAGGCTGAGCACACCGCTGTCGCGCGCGACTTTTTGAATGCCCATCTGCACGCCAGAATGCACGGTGCCAACCAGCACATCAACCTTGTCGCGCTGCACGAGTTTGTTGGCGTTTTCAATGCCTTTGGACGGCTCTGATTCATCGTCGACCTTGAAGTATTCGATCTCGCGGCCGCCCAGCTTGCCGCCTTGCTCATTGATGGCCAGTCGAAAGCCGTTTTCAATCGCCACGCCCAGTTGCGCGAAGGTGCCGGTGTAGGGCAGCATGAAGCCGACCCGAACCTTGCCGGATTGCGCCCGCACGATTTCAGGCAGCAGCAGGCCGGCGGATGCGGTGCCGATCAAGGCGGCGCTGCGGGTTAAAACGAGACGGCGTGAGGTCATGAAAACTCCAGGTGGTGGCGGAAAATGATGCGCTTCGATGGTAGCGCCACGCTCAGGCGCGGGCGCTAGTGAATAACCCGAAACGGACAGCTGGTGCCTGCGTGGCAGGACCACTTCAATGCTGCTGGCGCAGCTTGAAGCGCTGGATTTTTCCAGTGGCGGTTTTGGGCAGCTCGCTGACAAATTCAATCCAGCGCGGGTACTTGTAGGGCGCCAGTGCCTGCTTGACGTGTGCCTGCAGGTCGCCCTCTGTGGCGACCGCGCCAGCCTTGAGCACGACATAAGCCTTGGGCTTGACCAGTTGTTCGCCATCCATCACGCCGATGACAGCGGCTTCCAGCACGGCAGCGTGCGTCATCAAACAGGCTTCAACTTCGAACGGCGAGACGTAAATGCCGCCGACTTTCAGCATGTCGTCGCTGCGGCCGCCGTAGGTGTAGTAGCCGTCGGCATCGACCGTGTATTTGTCGCCGCTTTTGGTCCATTCGCCGGCAAAGGTGGCCTTGGTTTTGGTGCGGTTGTTCCAGTACATGATGGCGGCGCTGGGGCCGCTGATCTGCAACTCGCCAATTTCACCCACACCGCACAGCTTGCCGTCATCACCAACGATGCGCAGCAGGTAACCTGGCACGGCCTGGCCGGTGCTGCCATAGCGCACCTGGTCGGGCCGGTTGCTGAGAAAAATGTGCAGCATCTCGGTGGAGCCGATGCCGTCGAGAATTTCGCAGCCGTACTCCAGCGTCCAGCGGCGGCCGATCTCGGCCGGCAGCGCCTCGCCGGCGCTGGTGCAGATACGAAGATTGAGCGCAGACCGCGCGGGCCGGGCAGGGTGCGACAGCAGCGCGGCGTAGAGCGTGGGCACGCCATAAAAAATCGTTGGCTGAAATTTTTGCAGCACGTCGAAGACGCCGGCTGGCGTGGGCCGCGTCGGCAGCAATACTGTGGTGGCGCCCACGCACATCGGAAAAGTCAATGAGTTGCCGAGCCCGTAGGCAAAAAACAGTTTGGCGGCCGAATACACCACATCGGATTCGTTGATGCCCAGCACGCCGCGCCCATACAGCTCGGCGGTCTGGATCAGGTGGCTGTGCAGATGCACCGTAGCCTTGGGTGCGCCGGTCGAGCCGCTGGAGTAAAGCCAGAAACAGATATCGTCGGCGCAAGTAGACACTATGGTTTTAGTAGCTGCCTG
This sequence comes from Polaromonas sp., assembly GCA_031423655.1. Taxonomy (GTDB): domain Bacteria; phylum Pseudomonadota; class Gammaproteobacteria; order Burkholderiales; family Burkholderiaceae_C; genus Polaromonas. Next base: position 4,691 of record JANPFZ010000002.1, on the reverse strand, counting down.
CGCACGTATCACCTGGGCTAGAGATCGATTTGACTCTGAATCACCAGCATTATCTTCAACATCCTCGCCACCATCGACGATCACGGTGCCCAGGGTGTCTATCTGCTCAAGCAAAGGCTCGAAAGTCGGCAGCAGCGCTTTGGAAACCACCAGGCCCTGCGCTCGTGAGTCGTGCAGCATGAAGTCGAAGTCAGCGGTGGTCAGCAGCGTGTTGACAGCCACCGGCACCACGCCGGCAAGTATGCAACCGAGAAAAACCACCGGCCACTGTGGCGTGTCGAGCATTGCCAGCAAGACGCGGCTTTCGGGCGCAAAGCCCAGGCTGCGCAGCGCGTTGGCAAATTGATGCGCCTGATCTTCAAGCTCGCGGTAGGTGATTTGCTCACCGCTAGCCGCATCCATAAATGCAACTTTTTTCCCGCGCGGTGCGTGCCTGCCCAACAGATCATGCGCCGCGTTGTAGGCCTGTGGAACGGTGACCGTTGGCGGTTGAGTCGAATGGTCGGCGCGGCTGGGCTGCATGCATTGTCTCGCTGGTTGCTCTTGTTTTTATAGCTGCTTGCGCAAGTATTTAATGGGCTACAGCGTGGTTTTATCTAAAAGATCGCAATCAGCCCGTGGTCTCGGCCTGCAACGCCAGCGTCAGCCACTGGCGGCACCATTCGGTGCCTTCGGACTCGGGCATGGTGCCGCTGCTGGCGTCGTGGCACCACACGTCGCCGATGCGTTGCGCGCCCAGGTCCTGCAGCCGCTGGTCAAATTTTTTGCCGCCGAGGCAGAAGGTTTGGAGATAAGTGCGGTCACCTAGCGCGATGACGCCGTAGCGGACATGGCCGAGAAACTGCGGACTGGCTTCCAGTGACTCGTACAGGGCGCGTGCGTTGTCGGGCACGTCACCGGAGCCATAGGTCGAACTGCAGATGAGATATATCGCATCTGTCGCGTCGGCCTGGTCAAACACGCTGATATCGAGCGTGTCCATCAACTGCACTTCAATATCGTCAATGAGTTCAGCGCAATCCATCTGAATCGCCTGGGCCACGTAGTCTGCGGTACTGGTCATGGTGCCGACAAGGATTTTGAGTTTCATTCAAAAGGCTCCAGAAAGAGTTCAAAAATAAGTCAATGAAAAAATGCAGTTAACTGCTTGACGCCCTGCTATTGTGAAGTATACTGCAATTGCAAGGAAGAGCAAACCTGCGAATCCTGTGTCAGTAAAACCGAATGCCTAAAGGATGCTTCTTGGAAGTGTTGTCTGAACCCACAGCAAGCGCCACGCTGGGTGAACTTGGCGCCCGTGTGCGAGCCTGGCGAGCCCGGCGCGGCATGACGCGACGGGTGCTGGCGGCAGATTCGGGCCTGAGCGAACGATTTCTGGCTGACGTCGAATCGGGCAAGGGCAATGTGTCGATCAATTCGCTGGAAAGCATAGCCCGCGCACTGAGTATTTCTATCCTCGAACTGCTGCAGGATGCGCCGCATCCGGCGCTGGCCCGGATTCAAGGCCTGCTGTCGAATCTGGATGATGGGCAGCTCGACCAGGCGCGTGAAATGCTGGGAAGCACTTTTGGCTTCACCGAGTCGCGAGGGCGCGAGCGGCGTATCGCGCTGATCGGCCTGCGCGGTGCGGGTAAATCGACGCTGGGGGCGCAATTGGCCACGGCGCGCGGTGTGCCCTTTGTCGAGCTGGACCGCGAAATCGAACGCGAAGCGGGCACCAGCATGAACGAAATTTTGCTGCTGCATGGGCAGGGCGGCTATCGCCGTTATGAGCGCCGCGCCTTGATGCGCATTGCCGAAGACAACCCCGAAGGCGTGGTGATGACCACCGGCGGCAGCATCGTCAGCGAGCGCGAAACCTTTGATCTGCTGCAAAGCCGTTTTCATTGCGTGTGGCTCAAGACCAGCCCCGAAGAACACATGGCCCGCGTAGTCGCGCAAGGCGACATGCGGCCCTTTACATCAGCCGATAAGTCCGCTGAGGGCAATGCGGAAGCGCTGGTTTCATATGCAGCAACGCGCGCGGCAATGGACGACATTCGTCGCATTCTGGCCAGCCGTGAAGCGCTGTATGCCCGCGCTGATGCGGTGGTAGACACGTCTGCACGCACACTCAAGCAAAGCCTGAAAGACCTTGAGCGCGCCGTGCCCGCACTAACTAAATCAACGGAGACCCCATGAATGCCATGACCGAACCGCTGCTGTTCAAGCAGACCATAGCCGGCCAGGAACGCGAATTGGTGAGCTTCGCCACGCACCCGACGAAGTACCAGCACTGGACCTTGAGCGTCGATGTTGCCGAGCCCGATGTGGCGCGGCTGAAGCTCGACATCAATGAAGACGGCGGCATCAAGCCGGGCTACAAACTCAAGCTCAACAGCTACGACCTGGGCGTTGACATTGAACTTCACGACGCGATCAACCGCATACGTTTTGAACACCCAGCCGTCAAGGTGGTGGTGTTTGAGTCGGCCAAGGAAAAAATCTGGTGCTCGGGCGCCAACATCTACATGCTGGGCTTGTCTACCCACGGCTGGAAGGTAAATTTTTGCAAGTTCACCAATGAAACCCGTAATGGCCTTGAAGACTCCTCGCGTCACGACGGCCTGCAAAGCCTTGCTTCGGTGACCGGCGCCTGCGCCGGTGGCGGTTACGAGCTGGCCCTGGCCTGCGACCGGATCATCATGGTGGACGACCGCTCATCGACGGTGAGCCTGCCCGAAGTGCCGCTGCTCGGTGTGCTGCCCGGCACTGGCGGCCTGACGCGCGTGACCGACAAACGCAAGGTGCGGCGCGACCTGGCCGACATCTTTTGCACCACCAGCGAAGGCGTGCGTGCGGACCGCGCCAAAGACTGGAAGCTCATTGACGCGCACGCCAGGCCGCAGCAGTTCGCTGCGCTGCTTGCTACTGAAATAGCAGCACTCCGCGCACGTTCTACAAGGGCTACAGCATCAAAAGGCATCGAACTGACGCCTTTGGAGCGACTCATCGACGATACCGGCTATCACTACAGCACGGTCAATGCGCAGGTTGACTGTAGCCGTCGCATCGCCACGCTGACGATCACCGCACCGGTCGCCGCGATCGAGTCCACGCCTGAGGCCATCGAGGCCGCTGGCGCGAACTGGTACCCGCTCAGAATGCAGCGCGAGCTTGACGATGCGATTCTCAACTTGCGCACCAACGAGCTTGAAGTTGGAACCTGGGTTATCAAGACGCAGGGCGATGCTGCACAGGTTATCAAGATGGACCAGGTGCTGGCATCTCTCAAAGACCACTGGCTGGTGAAGGAAACGACAGGCGCCCTGCGCCGCACGCTGGCGCGGCTGGATGTGACCAGCCGTTCACTGATTGCGCTGGTTGATTCGGGTTCGTGTTTTGCGGGCACGTTCTACGAGTTGGCCCTGGCCTGCGACCGCATTTACATGCTGGACCTTCCCGAAGCGCAAAGTGCTTCCTTCACACCTTTGCCGGACGCCGCACCGGCCCTGCAATTGAGCCCTGCCAACTTCGGCTGGTTTCCGGCAGTAAATGGCCTGACGCGGCTGCAAACGCGGTTTTATGAAGACGAAGCAACGATCACCGAACTGAAAAATCTGGCTGACAGCACCCTGCGTGCCGACCAGGCGCTGGCGCTCGGACTCGTCACGCTCACACCCGACGACATCGACTGGGAGGATGAAATCCGCATCATGCTGGAAGAGCGCGCGTCGCTATCGCCCGATGCCATGACTGGGCTGGAGGCCTCGTTGCGCTTCCCGGGCAAAGAGACGATGGAGACGCGCATTTTCGGCCGCCTGTCCGCCTGGCAAAACTGGATTTTTATCCGGCCGAATGCGGTGGGGGAAGAGGGCGCGTTGAAATTATTTGGAACGGGCAAGAAGGCCCGGTTTGACTGGAAGCGGATTTAGAAGCCATTCAACGCGGAGGGGAGGAGAACGCGAGAGACGCGGAGTTTAAAAATCAATCAGTGACTTTCTCCTCGTCCTCTGCGTTCTCCTCTTCTCAGCGTTGAGCCTACGCATCCATATTCGTATTGCATTATTTTTGGAGCAACAAGCATGAGTACTATTGATCTTCAAGCCCTGATCCCCAACAACGTCCAACTGGGCGAAAACCGCCAGCTCCAGCGCGCGCTTGAGCACTGGCAGCCCGCGTTCATGAACTGGTGGGACGAAATGGGCCCGAGTGATTTCAAAGCCAACGACGTCTATCTGCGCACTGCCATCGGCGTTGATGCATCGGGTTGGGCCAGCTACGGCTACACGCCGATGCCCGACTACCGCTGGGGCATTTTCATGGCCGACCAGGAGCCGAATCGCAAGATAGGTTTTGGCGACCACATGGGGCAGGACGTCTGGCAGGAAGTGCCGGGCGAATACCGCTCAACCTTCCGTCGGCTGATCGTCACACAGGGCGACACCGAGCCGGCGTCGGTCGAGCAGCAGCGCCTGCTGGGCCACACTGCGCCTTCGCTTTATGACCTGCGCAACCTGTTTCAGGTCAACGTGGAAGAGGGCCGCCACCTGTGGGCGATGGTTTACCTGTTGCACGCGCACTTCGGCCGTGATGGCCGTGAGGAAGCGGAAGAACTGTTGATGCGTCACAGCGGTGATGCCGACAAGCCGCGCATTTTGGGTACCTTCAATGAGCCGATGGACAACTGGCTGAGCTTTTTCATGTTCACC
>JANPFZ010000001.1:0-9311 GCA_031423655.1 Polaromonas sp. | reverse complement strand
GGAAGGGTGACGGACATGGCTGGGAGTACGGCACTCATCTGGGGATCCTTTAATTTTTCTGTCTGGCAGCCAGTGTCCTGCACGCCAGGCAGACTCGTATTGATATGGATCAAGCTCCACCGTCGCCTTGAGGCGCCTGTGCGACTTTGGCAGGCGCGTCATCGAGAATTCGCTGGCCTTCGCATTCCATGTCTTCAAACTGGCCCGCCCAGACCGCCCACGCCAGCACACCCAGCACAGCAAACGCCAGCAGCACCGACAGAGGAATGAGCAGAAACAGCACGTCCATCAGTGAACTTCCGGCAAGCGCAGCATGCGCGAAAGGCGCGCAGCATTCCCAATCACCAGCAATGAGCTCAGCGCCATGCCCAGACCTGCCAGCCATGCCGGTAACCAGCCTGCCAGCGCCAGTGGCACACAGACCGCGTTATAGGCTGCGGCCCACCACAGGTTCTGTCGCACCACGCGCATGGTGCGGCCTGCTTGCGTCAGCATGGCCGGCAGCATCAGCAGTTGCCCACCCGGCATCACAAAGTCAGCCTGGGCCTGCGCCAGCGGCACCGCCTTGCCGATTGCCACCGACACATGGGCGCTGGCCAGCACGGGGCCATCGTTCAGGCCGTCGCCGACCATCAATACCTTGTGCCCCCTTTGTTGCAGCGCCTGCAGCCGCAGCAGTTTTTCTTGAGGCGAGCAGTCGCCCTGCACATCAGGGATGCCCACACGCCCGGCCACCCTGCGGGCAGCAGCGTCACGGTCACCCGACAGCATTTTCACGTCGACGCCGGATGACCTGAATGCCGCCACCGCTGCAATTGCATCAGCGCGAACCACTTCATCAAGCTCAAAGCGGGCGATCCAGCCCGACTCATCGGCAAGGCACACCTGCAAGGCATCACCAGCGGATGGCTTCAACCCGCAAAACCGCGCCGATCCCAGACGCAAACGGCCCGTGCAGCCGGGCACAGGTGACGCCAGAAAAGTGCCCTGCAGGCCCATGCCCGGAACATCGGTGACATCCACTACCGTGGGCGTTACCGACTCGCTGGCGGGATCAAACGGTAAATCTCCCGCCGCGATCACCAGCGCGATGGACACCGGATGCAGCGAATACTGGGCTAGCGCCCGGGCCAGCTGCAATGCCTGCGCGGTGCTGACACCCGGGCGCGTCGTGACCGACTGCAGGCCCATGCGGTCTTCGGTGAGCGTGCCGGTCTTGTCGAAAATAACGGTGTCGATCTGCCCCAACGCTTCGAGCGCCTGCAAACGCCTGACCAGCAACCCGCGCCGCGCCAGCGCCCCGGCCGATGTCAGCATGGCTGTCGGCGTGGCCAGCGACAGCGCGCACGGACAGGTAACGACTAGCACCGCCACAGCGGCCATCAAAGCCCGGGCCGGATTGGTCGGCCACCAGAAGGCAGCCGCCCCGCCAGCAGCCAGCAAGACAAACCACAAAAACGGCCGTGCCACCCGGTCCGCCAGCAAGGCCAGCCGTGGCTTGTCAACGGACGCACGCTCCATCAGCGCCACGATTTGTGAATAACGTGTGTCCGGGCCGGTTTGATCTACCCGCACCCGGACGCCAGACGACAGGTTGTGGCTTCCTGCCAGAACCGCATCGCCCGTGGCACGAGCCATTGGCCGGGATTCGCCGGTCAACAGCGCCTCATCGACATGGGTATCACCCGAAATAATCTGCCCGTCGGCAGGAAAGGCTTCTCCGGGCAGCACGCGAATCAAATCACCCAGCACCAGATGACGCACGGCAACCCGCTCGAAACGGCCATCCGGCAACTCACGCTCCACGCTGTGGGGCAGCTGCTGCATCAGCTTGCCGAGCGAGCCCGCCGTGCGGTCACGCAGGCGCTGCTCCAGCCAGCGACCGGTGAGCAGAAAGAAGACAAACATCGTCAGCGAGTCGAAGTAAACCTCATGGCCCCACCAGCCCGTCGGCGCGAAGGTCGCTGCCGTGCTGACGGCAAAGGTGATGACGATGCCCAGCGCCACCGGCAAGTCCATGCTGATGCTGCGCTTGCGCAAATCACGCAGTGCGTTGCTGAAAAACGGCGTGCAGGAGAAAAGCACCACCGGCAGGCTGAGCAGCAGCGAGGCCCAGCGCAGCAGTCGTTCGATGTCGGGTGTGATGTCTCCGGAGGCGGCCAGGTAGCCGGGCACCGCATACATCATGACCTGCATCATGCAAAAGCCGGCCACCAGCCAGCGCCACAGCACCAGCCGGCTTTGCTGGCGATCCTGCCCAGGTGCCTGTGCGCTGGACGCAGGCGTCAGCACGTAACCCAGCACCAGCGGCCCGGCCAGCCAGGCGGAAGGCCGGGTCAGTGCCGCAGACCAGACCACGCTGGCACGCCCGCTCGCGGCGCTAACCTGCGTGGCCACCACGCCGGCCAGGCCGAGCAGCGAGCGCTCCAGCGCCAGCGCACACGCCGCGCAATGCATGCCCTGCACCATCACCTGCGACTCCCACAGCCCCGCCGCTGCCGACGACTCGTCATCATGCGGCTGGCTGAAAAGACGCCATTCCGCCGGATTATCAAGAACCGTTAGCCGCGCGACATCAGAAATTTTCAGATCAGCGTTAGTCGGCAGGCTGCCGGGCCGGGGCGAAAAAAGTGCAGCATGCATGCAGCCAGAGTAGCCGCTGCCCGGTCAGCGGACCTTGATATGCATCAAGGGCCGCTTGAGTTGCCTTTTTATAAGCGTTTTATGCCTCTAGCCCAGGTAATACGTGCGCAAACAGCTACCAAATTAATAGCAAAACCATCCGGCACACCGGGCGCCCTTACACAAACAGGCTTTTGTACTGATCCCGCAGCAGATTCTTCTGCACCTTGCCCATGGTGTTGCGCGGCAGTTCCTGGGCGACAACACACTTCTTCGGAATCTTGAAATTGGCCAGCTTTGATTTCAGTGCCGCCACGATCTGCTCCGGGGCCAGCGTCATGCCCGGTTTGGCGATGACGACCGCGACACCGACTTCGCCGAAATCTGCATGCGGCACGCCGACCAGCGCGCTCTCAAGCACGCCCGGCAAATCATTGATGTAGCCCTCGATCTCGGCCGGATAGACGTTGTAGCCGCCGCTGATGATCAGGTCTTTGCTGCGGCCGACGATGGTGATGTAGCCATCTGCATCGATCTTGCCGACGTCGCCGGTCTTGAAAAAGCCGTCGGCGGTGAACTCTTCCTTAGTTTTCTCGGGCATGCGCCAGTAGCCCTGGAAGACGTTCGGCCCGGTGACCTGAATGCCGCCAATCTCGCCGGTTGGCAGCACCTCGCCGCCTTCGTCCTGCACGCGCACGGTCACGCCGGGCAACGCAAAGCCGACAGTGCCGCCGCGCCGTTCCTTACCCGCCTCGGTACGGTAAGGGTTGGACGTCAACATGGCGGTCTCGCTCATGCCGTAGCGCTCGACAATTGTGTGACCCGTGCGGTGCTGCCATTCATTGAAGGTCTCGATCAGCAAAGGCGCCGAACCGGCGACGAACAGCCGCATGTGGCGACAGACCTCATGGTTCAAGCCGGGCTCGGCCAGCAGCCGCACGTACAGCGTCGGCACGCCCATGAAGACCGTGGCTTCGGGCAGCTTTTTCACCACCCGCTGCGGCTCGAATTTCGCCATCCAGATCATCTTGCTGCCGTTGATCAGCGCGCCATGCAGCGCCACAAAGAGGCCATGCACATGAAAAATCGGCAGCGCATGAATCAGCACATCGCCCGGCTTCCAGCCCCAGTAATCTTTCAAGGTCAGCGCGTTGCTCAGCATGTTGCCGTGCGACAGCATGGCGCCCTTGCTGCGGCCGGTGGTGCCGCTGGTGTACAAAATCGCGGCCAGGTCGTCTTCTTTGCACGCGGCAATCTCATGCTGGTCGCTGCAGTGCGCTGCACGCTCGAGCAGGGAACCGGTACGGTCTTCATCCAGCGTGAAGACGTTTTGCGTGCCGGCCTTGAAGGCAATCTTGCTGACCCAGCCAAAGTTTCGGCTGCTGCAGACGACGACGGCGGGCTCTGCATTGCCGATGAAATACTCAATCTCGGCGCTCTGGTAGGCGGTGTTGAGCGGCAAGAAAACATAACCGGCGCGCAGCGTGGCCAGGTACAGCACCATGGCTTCGACCGACTTTTCAACCTGCACCGCAACCCGCGCGCCGGCGGGAAGATTGAGCGATGCCAGCAGGTTCGCCATCATCGCGGTCGCGCGGTCCAAGTCGCGCCAGGAGTAATTCAGATCGTTGTCGGTTTCTACCGCCACGGAGTCGAGGTCGGCGGGGAAAGCGGCGCGCAACGCGGCAAAAAGATTGTTGTTTTTCATCTGGCGATCCAATCGGATTACGCTATCAAATCAATAGCTTACTGCGCAGGTTTTTCCTGGGCTAGAGCCCTAAAAAGCTTGTATTTTGATGCCCACGCAGGTCGTGCAGAAGTACGAACTTCCAGCGACCTGGGTGGATACGCTGCAGGCTCAATCCAGCTTGGCCCCCGAAGCCTTCACGACCTGCGCCCACTTCTTCACCTCGGCGCTGACAAAGCTGCCAAACTGCGCGCCCGACAGGTTGGAAAATTCCGCACCCTGCGCCGCCCACACGGCCTTCGCCTCTTCGGTGTTGCAGGCCTTGCGAATCTCTTCGATGGCGCGGGCTTGCGCCTCTTGCGGCGTTCCCTTAGGCGCCCACACGCCATACCAGGTGGTGACGTTGTAGTCGGGCATGCCCATCTCGGCAGCGCTGGGGATGTCGGGGAAAGCCGGGCTGCGTTTGCTACCCGACACCATCAGCGCCTTCACCCGGCCCCCCTTGATGTGAGTGGAAGAAGAACCGAGGCCGTCAAACATCATGTCCACCTGGCCGCCCACCAGGTCGCGCAGCGATGGGCCTGCGCCGGTGTAGGGGATGTGCGTGATAAAGGTCTTGCTCTGCTGCTTGAACAACTCGCCGGCCAGATGGTGCGAGGTGCCGGTGCCGGCCGAGCCGTAGTTGTATTTGCCCGGGTTTTTACGCAGCTGCTCAAGAAATGCCTTGAAGTCGGGTGCCGTGATGTTTTTCGGGTTGACCACCAGCACCTGCGGCACGCTGGCCACCAGAATCAGGGGGATCAGATCTTTTTCAAGATCGTAGTCGAGCTTGGGGTACATGCTGGGCGCAATCGTGTGATGCACCGCACCCATGAACAGCGTGTAGCCGTCAGGCTGCGCCCGCGCCGCAATGCCGGCGCCCAGCGTGCCGCCCGCGCCGCCGCGGTTGTCGATCACCAGCGTCTTGCCGGTCAGGCGCGAAAACTGCGCTGATATCGGCCTGGCAAATGCGTCGGTACCGCCGCCCGCCGGGAAAGGCACGATCATGCTGACGGGCTTGACGGGCCAGCCCGATTGCGCCTGGCTGCCCAGCGACATCATTGCCAGACCGGCAGCGCCGACCCTGATTACGTCGCGTCGTGTTCCCTTGATGGCAAGACTGAAATTCATCGTTGTCTCCTGTAGGTATTGAATAAAAAATCGGAACTGAAATCGGCATCTACAAACCGAAACGCATTCAGAAGTACAAGTCTTCAATGCTGCTTGACACCGGGATTTTCCCATGCGCGAGCAGGCTGCGATTTTTGTCCAGCCGCTTGAGGTCGTAGAGATAGTTGACCATCAAGCCGTACGATTGCCGCAGTCCCTTGGGGGTCGGGTCACCGGCCCAGTTCAAGCGCTCGACGCGCGCACCATTGCCCAGATGAAAGCGCGCGACGGCATCGAGTGGCTTGCCATCAGCGACGGCCTGCCCCAGATAGTGCGCAGCACAGCGCAGCAGCCAGTGGCGCAGCGGCGATTTTTCGCTCAGTTCCAGCGCACCTTCTGCGGCCGCAGTTAACTGAGCGGCCACCAGCGGCTGCGATTCCGATGCCCCCATCGCCCGGCCGAGCGCAGCGCGTTCCTTTACTGATAGTTTTTCAAGCATCGCCGCAGCATGCCTGCCCAGCCAGCTGCGAAAGCCGGGAATCGGCGACAGCGTGACAAATACTTTGAGTTTGGGGAATTCCTGCTTCAAGGTCTCTACCACGCGCTTGATCAGCGAGTCGCCGAAACTGACGCCGCGCAGACCTGGCTGCGTGTTGCTGATGGAGTAAAAAACGGCCGTCGTTGCCCGGCCCAGATCGGCCGCATCGGCAGACTCGTCAAGCAGTGGCGTGATGCTGCTTGAGATCGCATCCACCAGTGCTACTTCAACAAAAATCAGGGGCTCATCAGGCAGACGCGGATGGAAAAAGCCGTAGCAGCGGCGGTCGGAATCCAGCCGGTTTTTTACATCGGCCCAGCTCTTGATGTCGTGTACGGCTTCGTACTTGATCAACTTTTCAATCATCGACGCCGGCGAGTCCCAGCTGATGCGGCGCAGATCCAGAAAGCCGACGTCGAACCAGGTCGAAAACATGTATTCCATCTCGACATCGAGCGCATGCAGGCGTTTGTCGGCCCGCAGGTGAGGCAGAAGGTCGGCACGCAAATCGACCAGAAACCGGATGCCCTCGGGCAAGGCGCTGAAGCGCTGCAACAGGCGCCGTCGTGGCGAGACGGTAGCGCGCCGAAAACGCACCTCGGCAGCCGCTTCATCAGGCGTGCCGAGCGCTGCCGCAAACTGGGCCTGGGCCGCACTGGATTTTTGCGGATCGGCCACAAACTGCTCACTCATCAGCAGCCACAAATCGAGCCGTTCCGGCGGCGTGGCATTCGCATACCAAAGCGCCACCGCCTGTCCGCGCCGCCCGCCCTCGATTTCGCTGACCTGCGGATCGACGATGGCACGCAGTTCTTGCAGCGTTCGCCGCAACTCGCGCGGCGACAGGGCTTCGTCCTTTCGCCGCAGCGTGGCGTTTAGTCTTTCCCTGGTTGGGCGGCTGGATGCGGACACGGCTACGCTGGAAATGGGGCTGGTACTCGCGCTTGCAATCATGGCCTCTATCACTCTCATTTCAGGAGCATCTTGCGCATATATTACCTCGGCTGTGGCCGTTTTGAGGCCCAAACCCAGAGCCAGACACCGGCGACGATCATCGGCACGCACAGCCACTGGCCCATGCTCATGCCCAGCGTCAGCAGGCCAAGATAGTCGTCGGGCTCGCGGAAAAATTCCGCGATAAAGCGGAAGACGCCATAGCCGAGCAGAAAGGCGCCTGATACCTGTCCCATCTTGCGTGGCTTGCGCGCGTAAAGCCAAAGCAGCACAAACAGCAGCAAGCCTTCCAGCAGAAACTGGTACACCTGCGACGGGTGACGCGGCAGCGTCGAGCCGCTGTTTTTAAACACCATGCCCCAAGGCAAATCAGGACTGCTCAATCTTCCCCACAACTCGCCGTTGATGAAGTTGCCGACCCGACCGGCCGCCAGCCCGGTCGGCACGCACGGCGCGATGAAATCCATCACTTGCAGCCACGGCCGCTTGCGGCTGTGCGCAAACCACAGCTGTGACACGAACACACCCAGCATGCCGCCATGAAAGCTCATGCCGCCCTGCCAGACATAAAAAATTTCCAGCGGATGGGCCGCGTAGTAGGCGGGCTTGTAGAAAAGGCAATAGCCCAGGCGCCCGCCAATCACCACGCCCATCACACCCAGGAAAAGGATGTCTTCAATGTCGCGGCGAGCCCAGGCGCCGGGGCCGGTGATGCTGGCGTACGGTTGTTGGCGCTGGCGCAAGGTGGCCAGAAAAAAGAACAGGCCAAAAGCGGCCAGGTAAGTCAGGCCGTACCAGTGAATGGCGAGCGGGCCAAGCTGCAGCGCAACGGGGTTGATTTCGGGGTGAATAAGCATGCCGGTATTTTGCACGCAAGTCATTTGCAGCAAACCTGCAGGGAGCCTTGCTACGTTTGCGCTTCCCTGCCGGCTTGTAACGATGCGCCGACACAGGAGACAAATCGCCGCAGCGCGGGATTCATCCGTAGTCCGGACCACACCAGACTGGTCTCACAGCCCGGAACCGCCACAGGGCCGCGCCCACCCTGGGCAGCAGCGCCAGACCCCACAGATCGCCTTGACCGGACGGCGGGCATGCTGCGGTATATCACCCCCGGTCGCTGAAACTGACGCACGCTTTCGGGCACCCACGCAACACCCAGGCCCGCCGACACCAGATTGACGATGGTCTGCATCTGGATCGCTTCCTGCGAAACCAGTGGCAAACGCCCTGCCGCGTGGTACAGCGAAAAAATCGCGTCGTACAGCGAAGGAACGATGCGGCGCGGAAAGATCACCAGCGGCTCGGCCAGAACCTTTGCAAGTGACACGGACGCGGCATCCGCCAGCGCGTGCTGCGCGGGAACCGCCAGCACCAGCGGCTCATCGGCAATCATCAGACGTTCCAGCCCTTTCGGCGCAAAACCGGGCGAATGCAACACAAAGCCGGCATCGATTTCGCCGCGCTCGAGCAGTTGCAACTGCACATCGCCGGTGGCTTCGACGAGTTCGAGTTCGACCGTGGGAAATTGCTCCCGAAAAGCGCGCACCCAGGGCGGCAGCTGAGAAAAACCGACGGTCGATACAAATGCCAGCCGGAGTTGTCCGGCCTGGCCGTCTGCGGTAGCGCGGGCCAGCTGCGGCAAGGCTCTAGCACGCGCGAGAAGATCACGCGCCTCCGGCACCAGCGCCGCGCCAATCGGGGTGAGTTGCACGCTGCGTTTGGTTCGGTCAAAAAGCCTGAGGCCCAACAGCGACTCCAGCTGCGCAATCGCCTGCGTCAATGGCGGCTGGGTCATGTTCAGGCGCTGAGCGGCCCGGCCGAAATGCAGCTCGTCGGCCACAGCAAGGAACTGGCGCCAAAGCCGCAACTCGATCACAGGCCGACTATGGAACAAATCAATCGAATCGGTCATATGCCGAGCATATTAATACAGCGCAAACAAAGGATTAGAAAGAATCACTGAAACCACGCATACTTTGCATCCCCACCATCCATCAAAAGACACCGCCATGCCAAACCAGACCGTCATTCCCATCGTCTCGAACCCCCGCAGCAAAAATATCACCGAAGGCAAATCCCGCGCACCCAATCGCTCCATGTACTACGCCATGGGCTACGAAGAAGGCGACTTTAAAAAGCCGATGATCGGCGTTGCCAACGGACACAGCACCATCACGCCGTGCAACAGCGGCCTGCAAAAACTCGCCGACGCTGCCATCAACGCGATTGAAGAAGCCGGCGGCAACGCACAGGTGTTCGGCACCCCCACCATCTCCGACGGTATGGCCATGGGCACCGAGGGTATGAAGTACTCGCTGGTCAGCCGCGAAGTGATCTCTGACTGTATTGAGACCTGCG